>JAAZLP010000187.1 GCA_012799265.1 Phyllobacteriaceae bacterium
CACCTCGGTCCCGGCCAAGCCGCAGAAGGCTTCCGCCCGCGCCGCTCAGGATGACGAGCGCGATCCCAATCCGCTGGTTGAAGTCGTCATGGGCTACCTCGTCCATACCGGCTATTCGATCCGCACCGCCTTCCGCCGCGCCCGCGCTGAACACGCCGCCCGCCGCGCCGAAAAGCCGGAGGATTTCATCCACGATCGCGAGCCCTCGCTCGATCCGCGCGAACCCTCCATCGCCCCGGAACCCGTCGTTGCCGCTGCCCCGCAGCGCCGTATCCACGCGCCCGCCGCGCCCTTTGTCGAGCCAAGCTTCGAGCCAACCGCCCGCATCAAGGAACAGCCGGACTACGACGACACCGCCATCGACTATCCGGAGATCGAAGAGGACGAGGTCCCCTTCGTCGCCGATGTGCCGACCACGGCGCGCACCATGCGCGGCGATTCCCGCTTCCATCCGGTCGACCACGCAGCGCCCCGCGCGCCGGTCCCCGTTGCCGCGCCTGCCCCGCGTCCCGCTCAGGGCCAGCGCCAGTTCCGCGAAGCCCAGGGCTCGCTGCTGGATGACGTCTCGGGTTTTGAACTGCCCGCGTTGAGCCTCCTCGCCGAGCCGCGTCACACCGGCCCGTCGCCGGAGCATGCGCCGGAACGCCTCGAGGAAATGGCCCGCCAGCTCGAAGCCGTGCTGCAGGACTTTGGCGTCAAGGGCGACATCATCAATGTCCGCCCCGGCCCGGTCGTGACCCTCTTCGAACTCGAACCGGCCCCCGGCATCAAGTCGAGCCGCGTCATTTCGCTGGCCGACGACATTGCCCGCTCCATGAGCGCCATCTCTGCTCGCGTCGCCGTCGTGCCCGGTCGCAACGCCATCGGTATCGAACTGCCGAACCAGACGCGCGAAACCGTCTTCTTCCGCGAAATGCTGGCTTCGTCCGATTTCGAGAAAATGAAGGGGAAGCTCCCCATCTGCCTCGGCAAGACCATTGGCGGCGAACCTGTCATCGCTGACCTCGCGCGCATGCCCCACCTGCTCATCGCCGGTACCACCGGCTCGGGCAAGTCGGTCGGCATCAACACCTTCATTCTCTCGCTGCTCTATCAGATGACCCCTGAGCAGTGCCGGATGATCATGATCGACCCCAAAATGCTGGAACTCTCGATCTATGACGGCATCCCGCATCTGCTGACCCCGGTCGTGACCGACCCCCAAAAGGCCGTGGTCGCGCTCAAGTGGGCCGTCCGCGAGATGGAAGACCGCTATCGCAAGATGAGCAAGATCGGTGTGCGCAACATCGACGGCTTCAATCAGCGCGTTGCCGAAGCAAAGAAGGAAGGCCGCGTCATCACGCGTACCGTCCAGACCGGCTTTGACCGCGAAACCGGTGAAGCGATCTTTGAGAGCGAAGAATTCGATCTCGAACCATTGCCCTATATCGTCATCATCGTCGACGAAATGGCAGACCTCATGATGGTCGCCGGCAAGGACATCGAAGGCGCCATCCAGCGTCTGGCCCAGATGGCCCGTGCCGCCGGCATCCATATGGTCACCGCTACCCAGCGTCCGTCCGTCGACGTCATCACCGGTACCATCAAGGCCAACTTCCCGACCCGTATCTCCTTCATGGTGACGTCCAAGATCGACTCGCGCACCATTCTGGGCGAGCAGGGCGCTGAACAGCTCCTGGGCAATGGCGACATGCTCTACATGGCCTCGGGCGGCCGCACCAAGCGCCTCCACGGCGCCTTCGTGTCCGACCTCGAAGTCGAAAGCGTCGTCAATCACCTCAAGAGCCAAGGCACGCCCGACTATCTCGACAATATCACCGAAGAGCCGGACGAAGACGGTTTCGGCGGCGATGCGGGCGGTGGCGACGATGGCTATGCCGGCTCGGGCGACGAGCTCTACGACAAGGCCGTCCATGTCGTGCTCACCGACAAGAAGGCATCGACCTCCTATGTCCAGCGGCGTCTCGCCATTGGCTACAACAAGGCGGCGACCCTCATCGAGCGCATGGAACGCGAAGGCGTCATCAGCCCGGCCAACCATGCCGGCAAGCGCGAAATCCTCGTCGGCAACAATGCCGACGGCTACTGAGCTTTCCCGGCGCTAGGCGCCGGGATCGTTTCGCCGGCCTGTGTCGTTCTCCCCGTGGGAGGCGACACATGGCTGAGTTTTCATCTGAAGAAATTGCCTATTTCGGCTTTACCGGCCCCATTGAGCCGGGCGGGGTAGGGCGCCTCGCTGGCGCGCTCAATTCCGCCGTCAACAATGGCGTGCGCAACGTCCATCTCGCCTTCAGCTCATCCGGCGGCTATGTCGCCGACGGCGTCTATCTCTACAATCATATCCGCGCGCTGCCGCTCCACCTCGTGATCTACAACACGGGGTCGGTCTCTTCGATTGCGGTGTCGGTATTTCTGGCGGCCCAGCAGCGCTTTTGCTCGGCCCATGCCATGTTCATGATCCACCCCACGACCATGGGGCAGTCCGATGGCCTCACCGCCCGTCGCCTGCAATCAACGCTGGATGCGGCGTTGGCGGATGATGATCGCACCGATAACATCCTGCGTGAGCGGAGCCACATTCCGGAGGACGTCCTCGCGGCGCGGCGACACAGCGAGATCTATATCCCGCCGGTCCGGGCCGTGGAATATGGCCTCGTCGACGAAGTCCGGGAGTTTTCGCTGCCAGAGGGGCATCAGATCATTCAGGTCTAGGCGCAGATGGGGCATTTGGCGTCCTCACATGGCGCGGGCGGCAGGAAAATCCCACCGCCCGTGAAAAGAGCCCTGATCAGTTAGCGGAACTGATTGTTGTTGTTCTGGCCGGGACGCTGGTCGAGCTGGTGGTTCTCGTCCATTTCGTCCATGCCTTCATCCATCTGACCCTGCCGGCCCTGGTCGAACTTGCCGGACTGCTGTCCACCCTGTCCGCCCTGACGGTTCATGTCGTCAGAATTCTGGTTCTGCTGGCCGCCTTGCTGGCCACCCTGGCGGTTCTTGTCGAAGCCGCCCTGCTGGTTCTGGTCGGACTGCTGTCCGCCCTGACCGCCCTGGCGGTTCTTGTCAAACTGGTCAGACTGGTTCTGGTTGTTGTTCTGGTCGCGGTCTTGCATGGGAACTCCTCCGAGTTGGCCCCGGCTCTTGTGGCCGGGAATGCCCCCTCAACGGCGCCCCTTGATGCCCGTTCCGCTAATGTGATCGCCGCGCGAATTCGTGATCGATCTGGGTTCAGCCGCAGACCAGCTCGCCCGCCTCGACGTCGAACTGACGCGGGCCGACCATCATCGCGCCGCCGGACGATGGTTGATCGACGATCGTGACGTCCATCTTGCAGGTGCCCGACGTCACCTCGAAAGCATCCTCGCCGGTCATGACGATGCCGTCGATCGGATTGGAAATGCCAAACGTCTCCACCACCGCCGCCAGAACGGCCTCAATCTCTGCCTGCCGCTGAAAATGCGGCGGCAGGGCAGCCAGTGCTGGACCTGCAGCCAGAATTAGGGCCATACCCGACAGGAACAAGTGACGCATCATATCTCTCCAAAACGGCGCCGGCGGAACCTTCCACCTCTTGCCGCAATTGCTTCCTAGGTTAGTCTAGCTTCAAAAAGCCCGCGAGGAATTCCCATCCATGATTCGCCGCCACGCTCTCGCTCTCGGCATTGCTGCCGCTCTGTCCCCGATGCTGCCGGCGCTGGCGCTGGATCGCGCGCTCACGCCGGATGAACAGCAGCTGATCGGCGAGATCAATGCGCATAATTCTGCGATCCGCACCATGGTCGGTCGGTTCCTGCAGATTGACACCCAGGGCGGTCGTACCGAGGGCACCTTCTTTCTCGAACGCCCCGACAAGGTTGCCTTCCGCTACGCGCCGCCGAGCCGCGAGGAGATCGTCTCCCAGGGCCGTGGCTTCTATGTGCTCGATCGCCGCGAAGAGACCTATTACGCCTATCCGCAGGACAGCATCCCCCTCCGCCAGTTCCTCGGCAGCCAGATCAACCTGCTCAACGGCAATGTGCTCGACGTCACGACGACCGACGGCTACCTGACGCTCACGCTCATCGAAGAGACCGTTGCCGGTACCGTCCAGGTATCGCTGATCTTCGATACCGAGACCAAGGATCTCGCGCAGTGGACCCTGGTCGAGCCTAGCGGCGCCGAGCTGACCTTCTCGCTCTATGACGTCCAGAAAGATGTCCAGATCCCGCCGGCCTTCTTTTCCATTCCGGCGACCTTCTCCGCCCGCGACCCCGCGCGCTGATCAGGTTTATCGGCTCAAAAGAAAAGCCCCGCTTCTGCGGGGCTTTTTGTTGTCTCAGAGACCAAAGGCGAGGATGGCGACAAGGCCCGCCGCCCCCACCACGATGCGCCACCAGGCAAAAGGCGCAAAGCCGTGCTTGGAGACGAAGTCG
>JAAZLP010000188.1 GCA_012799265.1 Phyllobacteriaceae bacterium
CGGCAGGACGCGGCGGCATTCACCGCCCGGCACGACACTCTGCTGGCCCGCCAGAGCGCGGCCGCAACCACGCTCGATGAGCGTTTCGACGCATTGAAGGGAGCCGCCTGATGGCCAGGATCGAATTGCAGGGGCTAAGTAAATCCTATGGGGCCACCAGCGTTGTGCATGGCATCGACCTCGTGATTGAGGACGGAGAATTCGTAGTCTTTGTCGGTCCCTCGGGATGCGGCAAATCCACCACGCTGCGCATGATCGCGGGGCTGGAGGACATCACCGACGGCACGCTTCTGATCGGTGGCGAGGTGGTGAACCAGCGCGAGCCCAAGCAGCGCAATATCGCCATGGTGTTCCAGAACTACGCCATCTATCCGCATATGACGGTGGGCCAGAATATCGGCTTCGGGCTCTATACTTCCAAGATCTCCAAGGCTGAAAAGCAAAAGCGCATCGCCGAGACGGGCAAGATATTGGGGCTGGAAAACCTGCTCGACCGGCGCCCGGCGGCGCTTTCGGGTGGGCAGCGCCAGCGTGTCGCCATTGGCCGCGCCATGGTGCGCGATCCCGTTGCCTTCCTTTTCGACGAGCCGCTTTCCAATCTTGACGCACAATTGCGCAGCCAGATGCGCATGGAGATCAAGAGCCTGCATCACCGGCTGGGCACCACCATTGTCTACGTCACCCATGACCAGATCGAGGCCATGACCATGGCCGACAAGATCGTGGTGATGCGCGAGGGCAATATCCTGCAGGTGGGCACCCCCACCGATCTTTACGAGAACCCGGTGGACGTCTTCACCGCCCGCTTCATCGGCAGCCCATCCATGAACATGCTCGACGGCACGCTTTCGGGCGGGGCGCTCGCCATCGAGGGCGCCAGCGTTTCCGGCCTCTCCCTGCCCGCCCATGAGGGCCCGGTGCGCCTGGGCATCCGCCCGCACGATCTGGTAGTGGGAGAAGGCGCCGGGGCCGGCCTCGTCACCACCAGCACGGTCGAGGCGGTGGAGCCGCTGGGCGCGGAAACCCTGGTCCATGTCCGCCTGGGCGACGCGCTGGTCGTCGCCACCGCGCCGGGGCGCATCGTTCCCGCCATCGGCAGCACCGTTTCGATCAGTGCGGCGCCCGGCGCCTTCTATCTGTTCGACGCTGCCAGCGAGAAAGCTCTGGGCCGGGCATGAGCGCTTCCACCCGCCGGGCCGTCCTCAGCCTGGGCCGCATCTATTGCGACTTGGTATTCCGGGGGCTCGATGCCATGCCGCAACTGGGCCGCGAGGTTTTCGCGCACGATCTTGCGCTTACCCCGGGCGGTGGCGCGCTCATCACCGCCGCGCATCTGGCAGCAACGGGCCGCCCGGCAGCGCTGTTGGCGCGCTTCGGCACCGATCCCCTCTCTCTGGCGTTTGCGGGCGAGATCGAGAGCCTGGGGCTCGATCTGCGCTTTCTCGACCGCGAGGCGGCAGCGGGCCCGCAACTGACCGTGGTGATGGCCAGGGATGGCGACCGGGCCTTCCTCTCCCGCCGCGCTGGCCATGCCAGGCCAGCCAGCTTCGAGGCCGCCCTATCCTGGCCCGAGGCCGCGCATCTGCATATCGCCGAATATGCCACGCTCCACGAAATGAGCGACGCCATATCCACCGCCAAGGCCAGGGGCCTTACCGTATCGCTGGACCCCAGCTGGGATGACACGCTGATCGGCGATCCGCTCTTTTTCCAGCGCGCCGCGGGCACCGATATCTTCCTGCCAAATCTGGAGGAAGCCTGCGCGCTGACAGGCAAGGACGACCCGGAAGCGGCACTTGCCCAACTCCACCGCCATTTCCCCATCGTGGCGCTCAAGAATGGCGCCAAGGGCGCCCTTCTGGCCATGGATCGCCAAACCCTCTCCCTGCCCGCCCAGCCGGTCGAGGTGATCGACACCACCGGGGCGGGCGACGCCTTCAATGCCGGTTTCCTGCACGCCTGGCTTGACGGCGCCGACGCCCGCGACTGCCTCACTACCGCCATCGCCGCCGGCACCCGCTCCGTCCAGGCCTCCGGCGGCACCGGCAGCCTGCGCCCGCAAGACTGAACACCTTGCTTGGAAACGTCGGCTAATTCACCCAGGCCATGGTTGGATCAACAGTGGCGCAGAAGCGCGCCGCACTCAGACGGGCCTGTTCGACCACTTGCTTGACCAGTGAGATCTCGGTCGTGGCCTGATAGCTGCCGATAATCGGCATGGGCGGGAAATGCTTACTGACCTGCACCTGGTTCAAAATGCCCATCTTCAGTTCGCGCTTGATGGTGACCGTGGGGATAGCCCCGACACCAAGCTGGTTCTCGGTCGAGTATTTCTGGTGATCCGTCGACATCCGGACATAGGCGACGGCCGGGATGTCGTCATCGGGTTTGTCATCGGCTCCAGGCCGGCTTTCCGAGTAGCGCCCACTCAACAGATCGTCCTCACGCTATTCCGGGCGTAACTCGTCGTTCCTGCAACGCCTCCGGTTCAACTCTCCTTGCCGTTTTAAATCCAAGGAGGGTGGAATGTCGTTTCCGAAAAAGGGCAAGTTCTTTCCAGCTGGCAACGGACATGATCATGGCTATAGTGATCAAGGTCGAACGTGTTTCGCGGACGAAATCGCTGCTGCGCTGCGCCGTTCACTTGGGCCGACTGGTGCCGGAGTAAAGACGGTGGCCGGCTGGACCGGCGCCAACGAGAAGACCGTGAAGAACTGGTTTGCGGGGCGCTACGGCCCCAGCGGGGAACATCTCGCTGTACTCGTTCGACATTCCGATGAGGTGCTCAACGCTTTCTTGGTGATGGCGGGGCGGCAGGATCTGATGGCAGCGACCAAGCTCGCTGCGGCCGAGCGGGCGATCATGGAATTGCTGGTAGCAGTCCAGAACTTGGCGCAGGATCGAGATGGCGGTCGCACCAGTAGCTGACCGCCACCGAGTTTCCGATCAGATGGTCGGTTGCTGCAGGCGGCCCTTGGCGGGAGTGCTGGATCGGATCATCGCCTGCTCGTACTCCTCGATGTCCAACAATCGGTAGACGACCCTCCCGCCGAGCTTGACGAAGCGCGGACCTTCGCCGGTCCAGCGCCAGCGTTCCAGTGTGCGGGGTGAAATGTTCCAGTGAGTAGCGAGCTCGATCTGGCTCAAGCGTGCTGCTTGCATTTCCGTTTCCTTTCGCGTTGACCACATGGGCTGCGACACGACGAAGGCGTTCGTAGAAAACACTATCAAGTCATATGTTTAGGACGCGGCCATTCTCCGGGAGAAACCGCAGCCGACGTGGCCCGCATCGCTCGACCAACAGCACCGCGCATTGAACTGCGTTCGTTTTTGGTTATATTGAATACGTCAAGCGAGAAAGGAGCGCCCCAATGTCCCGAACGACCACGATGACGGTTCGCCTCAGCGGCGCGCTCAGCGACTTCGTCGCTGCCAATGTCAGCGAGAGCGGCTCCTATGAGAATGTCAGTGAGTACATCCGCGATCTGATTCGTCGCGACAAGGATCGCGCGGAGCAGGAAGCCTTCGACCGGCTGAAAGCTGAACTGACCCATGCCTACGCGGCTCCGGAGGCGTCCTATCGGCCGCTGACTGCGGCTGACGTTATCGCTCGAAACCGAACCTGAACTGACATGGCTGGCGTGCGCATCCAGGAGGCGGCATCCCATCGCCTCGACGACATCTATCGCTACACCCGCGATCGATGGGGTGCCGAACAAGCCGATCGCTACGTAACCGGGCTGTTCGAGGCGTTCGCAAAGATTGAAAGCCATGGGGTGGTTTCAAGACCCGTGCCAGCGGAATTTGGTGTCGAGGGCTTCTTCTTTCGCTACGAGCAGCATTTTGTCTACTGGCGCCGCCTATCGAACG
>JAAZLP010000189.1 GCA_012799265.1 Phyllobacteriaceae bacterium
AAATGAACGAGGTCAGCGGCGATGGAGATGCCGAATTGATGTCAGACGGCTCCATCGCCATCACCTTCGCCTATCACCACGGCGACGAAGCCATCCTCAAAGCTATCCGGCAGACTTTTTCAACGGCACGCTAGAGAGCTAGGGGGATTGTGGGACGCCCGCGCGATCCGCAGCAGCCGGTCCCAACAAACGAAGAACAAAAAACTTATCCCCGCCCCCTGTGTGCGCCCTATCCTCTCCCCATCCCCGCCAGTTACGCGGTCCCGACGCAGGGTCGGGCGGGGAGGATCGGTGAGGGAGGCGTCCCTCTGCGTGGGTAGAAAACGTCGGCACGATCCGGCGCTGATAAGAAGCCATTGTTCGACGCTTTCGGGGCTCATGGCGGATGGTCAGCACCAAATACAGGGTTTTGTCGAATGCGCCGGCAGCCGGGCCCCCAAGGCACCGCCTGAGACCGGGCCCATCAAGCAAACCGATATCGTGACGGGCGGCCTTTGGCTCCCTTCCACCACCTGTTCTTGGGTCAATGGCCGCCCGTTACCGTATGGGCATCAAACCAAAGCCAGAAGCATCAGCCCTAAGGGCGGGATGCCGCTTTCGCGCGTCCACCAGTAACCCCGCTTATCCCCGCCCCTGCCCGCGCGCCGATAATGGGCCGCACCTGTTGCGAGGATAAAATGACGACGCCCAATCTCGGCCCCAAGGCCATCGACGCCTATAACCGCTTTTCGCGCGAGCTCGCCGCGTTCAACTACACGTTGCGCAATACCAAACTCGCGGGGCCGGTCGATCAGCAGACCCTCATCGCGCTCAACGGCCTCATCGCCATCACCCAGCGCCTCTTCCGCCGCCATCCCGATCTGCCGCGTTTCCGCCCGGTTGATCTGGCAATGCCGATGACCCAGGCCGATTTCGCCGTGCTCGTTGCGCGGCTGACCTCGGCGGCACTTCATTTTGGGGATCGCTATGCCCATCTCAAGAGAAGGGGCATTTTCGCGCTCCATCGAAGCCTGCCGCCCCCGCCGCCGCGCTAGGGATTGAACCCGGCGCCGGTCTCGGTCATTGAAGAAGGCACAGGAAGAGGAAGCCGAAAAATGCGCGCCCTTGCCAGACTGACGCTGATCCCGCTGGCCCTCATGGCCATCGCCCTCCCGGCCCAGGCCATGACCGTCACCGCCCGCGTGTCCGGCGGCAACATCGCCATCCATAGCGGCCCGGATGACCGCTTCCCCATTGTCGGGCGCATTGCCGACGGCACGGAAATCCCGATCGATTATTGCACCCAGACCGATAGCGACAGCCGTCGCGGTTCCTGGATCGGCGACGCCGGCCACACGCTCTGGCCCGCTGGCGCCAAAACTTTTTGCCGCATTCCCGATACCGGCTGGGTCCAGCGCAACCAGATCGTCGGCCGCGGCCTCGTCAACGTCACCCCGCCCGACTTCGCCGGCCCGGGCTGGTGAGGCATAAAAAATGCCCGACCCTCGGCTTGCTGCGAGGACCGGGCATTCGTGATGACGGTCGCTGAGGCCTAGAGCCAGCCAGCCAGTTCGCGGCGGACCATGGCTTCGATCTGGTCCATGCTCGGCTCGGTATCGTTGAGGCACGGGATATAGGCGAACTTCTCGCCGCCGGCCGCCAGAAACTCCTCCTGGCCGCCAATGGCGATTTCCTCGAGCGTCTCGATGCAGTCGACATGGAAGGCAGGCGCGAGGATCGCGACCTTCTTCACGCCCTGCTTGGGCAGTTCCTCAAGCGTCGTATCCGTCGCCGGCGTCAGCCATTGCTGCGGCCCGAAGCGGCTCTGGAAAGTGACGCGCATCTTGTCCTCGGAAAGGCCAAGATACTCCCGCACCAGCCGCGTCGTGTCATAACAATGGCGTTCGTAGGGATCGCCCTTGTCGACATATTCCTGCGGCAGGCCGTGATAGGAGGTGAGGATCACATCGGGCTCGAAATCCAGCGTCGCGAGATGGTCGCGGATGGAGTTGCCCAGGGCCTCGATATATTTGGGGTCGTTGTAATAGGCCGGTGCCGTGCGCACCGCCGGCTGCCAGCGCATGTTTTTCAGCGCGTCGAACGCCTTGTCGTTGGCAGTAGCCGTGGTGGTGGCAGAATATTGCGGGTAGAGCGGCATGAGCAGGATGCGCTGGCATCCAGCCTTCTGCATCTTCTCCAGCACGCTTTTGGTCGACGGATTGCCATAGCGCATGGCGAATTCGACCATGACGCCATCGGCGCTCAGGCGCTCGGCCAGCTTTTCGGTCTGGCGGCGGGTGATGACGCGCAGCGGGCTTTCGTTCTTTTCCTTGTCCCAGATCTGCGCATAGGCATGCCCCGACTTCTGCGGCCGGAACGACAGAATGCCGAGGTTAAGCACCGGCCACCAAACGAATTTATTCGTTTCGATGACGCGCGGATCGGAGAGGAACTCGCCCAGATAGCGCCGCACGTTCCAGTAATCGGTGCCATCCGGCGTACCCAGATTGAGCAGCAGGACGCCGATCTTCTCCTTGGGCACAGTCAGATAGTCTTGGGTGAGATGAGTGGACATACAACGCCAGATTGGAAAGGTTCTAGTTTGCGCGCACATTAACCTTTTGCGTCCCCGCCGCAAGGTGGCGATGGGTCGCGCCGGAAATTGTTCCTGATCAAAGGCTAAAGGCTGGCGATCAGCAGCAGGACACCAAAGCCGAGAACGAAGACTGCGCCCAGCAGTTCAGCCCACCAGACCATCTGGCTCGCCAGTGCACTCTCAGCCCCGCCGATCCGCGCCACCAGCCCCTTGGCGCTGACGGCCAGCGTCGCCAGTACAGCAACCGTGATGGCCGTGCCCAGTGACATCATCAGCACCGCGACGATCCCGGCTGGCAGCAGGTTCTGTGATAGTGCGAAGACGAGCACCACCAGCGCTCCCGAACACGGCCTGAGCCCGACAGCCAGGATGACTCCCAGTTGCTCCCGCCAATTGCCCTTCAGGTCACCGGGCCCGATCGCATGGTGCATGTGAGCATGGGCATGATCGTGATGCCCTTGAGGGTGGTGGTCATGACCGTCGTGGTCGTGATGATCGTGATGATCGTAATGATCGTAATGATCGTGATGGTGGCCCCAGCCGAAGAGCTTGCGCAATACCAGCCAAAGTCCAAGCAGAGCCACCAGCGCATAGGAGGCGACACCGACCCAATGCGCTGCGTCACCCAGGGCCGTGCTCGTAAAATTGAGGACCCCGGCAACGATCAGCACGAAGACGATGGCGACCAGGCCCTGCATCAGCGCCGAAACGCCGCTGAGGACAATGCCTTGCCGCAGCTGCCGCTCGTTGGCGAGCACATAGGAGGAAATGACCACCTTGCCGTGACCGGGGCCGGCGGCGTGGAAGACGCCATAGGCAAAGCTCAGCCCACCCAGCACCCAGAATGCTGTCCAGTCACTCCGCAACCGATCAAGCGAAGCGGTCATTGCCGTGTAGAAATCGCGCTGCATATCCTGCAGCCAGCCGAAGAAGCCGGTACGCGGCAGGTTAAGCCCGACCTCTGCCGGAGGCCCGCCGAAGGGCGTGGCCGTCCGTGTCGCGGCAACATCGTTGACTGCTTCCAGCGCCGTCACGGCAGCAGGTGCGGCACCACAGCTGAGGACCGTCATACCCTGCGTACCGCGCATGGCCGCGGCGAGGTCGGCGGGCAATTCGAGGACCTCTGGTCCCAGCGCGTAGAGCCGCTCCTCGACCTCGGGTGCCATAGGGCGCGGCGGTTCCACGGTCACGCGACAGCTCTCTCCGCCCCCGACGAGCGACACTTTCGAGGCGTCCGCGGTGGTGATAGCGACATAATACTCGGCGTCATAGACCCCGATCTCAAACCGTTCGCCCACCACCTGCGGCTGCACGGCGGCGATAGTGAAGTCGAGCGTGACGCGGCTATTTTCATAGCGCATGGCCTGATCGCCCACAGCGGTGAAATCCATATTGTCGCCGGCGACAGTGTAAAAGCCGAACTCAGCGAGGCCCAGCATGTTCTCGTCGGCGAGCTCTTGCATCTCGTCTGGCGTCACAGTGCCGTCGCCGTTGGTGTCCAGCCCTTGGACCATCCACACGGAAAAGGCCGTGTCGAATGTCCAGCTATGATGAAGGGTCGACAGGCGCCCCGCAGCATCGAGGCCAATCTCGAGCTCGGCGTCGATCATTATGTGGGGATGAGCCTGGGCCGCACTGATGCCGCTTAGGCAAAGGACAGCGGCGGCGAAAAGCTTGCGCCAGACAGAAAGCATCAAACCGGTTGGCCCCTAGTCGATCGGATGGGTGGCGAACCACTCCACGAGATGGTCGATCAGCGCCCGCACCTTGCCCGCAAGGTGGCGTCGATGCGGATATACGGCCTGGAGTGTCTGACCCGTGGGTAGATAGTCCCCCAAAACCGGGACGAGTTCTCCAGACGCAACAACAGGATCGGCGAGGTAGGACGGCAATACGACAAATCCAAGGCCCATCACCGCCGCCTTCTGCGCCGCCAGGGGCGAGTTGACGCGCAGTGGTCCCGTGACAGGCACGGAGATCGTCTTGCCATCCTCGGTGAAACGCCAGTTCGACTGTCCCTGGAGGTTGACGTCGACAATACAGGGGAGCTGACGCAGGTCTTCCGGATGCTTGGGCGTGCCCACCCGCTTGAGCAGGTCCGGGGAAGCCCCGGCGATCACATGCATATCGGCAATCTTGCGGGCGATGAGCGACGAGTGGGCCATGGTCGAGATACGCAGGGCGACGTCGATCCCCTCATCGACGAGATCGACATATCGATCCTCCAGCCGCAGATCGAGCTGCACCTTGGGGAACTTCTGTAGATACTCATAGAGCGCGGGCGCCAGAGTAGACTCGCCAAAGTTGCGGGGTGCCGATACCCGCAAGAGGCCGCGCGGCTCGCTTGTCTGGTCGGTGATGGTCGCGTCGAGATCGTCCAGCTGCTGCAGCAGGATCGACGCTTCCCGATAATAGGCTTCCCCCGCCTCGGTGAGGTTGAGTTTCCGCGTCGTTCGGTTCATCAGGCGAACGCCCAGATAATCCTCGAGATCGGTGACATATTTGCTCAGCAATGCCTTAGAACGACCATGCTGGCGCGCGGCGGCAGAGAACCCGCCAGCATCGAAGACTTGCACGAAGGCACGGATACGAGCGAGGTCTTGCGTCATTGCGATCCGTTCACCAAATCAGGGTCAATCGACGCATAACTCATCCGCGATGAGCGAACAATAACCGCATTAGTGGGCGAGCGATTAACGCTAGGATAGTAAGCCCCATCGACTACACAGCGGAGTTCAGACTATTTTCCCTCCCATGTCCAAGCCCTCTTCTCGCTCTGCGCTCTATCGGCTCATTGAAGCCGGCCAATTGGCGCACAAGGCTCTTCTGGTGCCCGTGCTCGAAAAGGGACTGGAGCCCGGGGACGACGCCGTCCTTTTCGCCCTGGGCCGAGCTGGCACGACCGAGACTGAACTCGCTGATGAATTGGGGCTCCCGGCAGATCATCTGTCTGCACGCCTGGAGCGCCTTGCCGAGCGCGACTTCATTACCCGTCAGGCTGTTGGCCCCATGCTGGAGCCGGGCATCGCCCTGACCGAGCGCGGCCTGCGCATCCGCAACGGGCTGGCCGACCACTGGGCGCAGCTTGAAGAGGCTCTGATGGGAGAGCTCAAGCCCAAGCACCGCAAGCGGATGTCTGGGACTCTCGCACGCTTCGTTGATCTGTTGCGCATGTAAGCCAAGGAACTCCCGCTCCCCGGGGTCGTTCGGCGCATTAATATTTCGTTCAGCCCCGGTTCATCCGAACTGTCGTTTAGTGCAGGCCAAGGCGAAGTCGCCCCCCAATTTGGAATGGAGCAGTCCCATGCACCTTCACAGGAAACTCCTCACGTCCGGTCTGGCCGCGCTGGCCATCGTCGTGACTACTGCCGCGGCAATGGCCGCTCCAGCCGTTGCCACCGGCAATGTAAATGTTCGTTCCGGCCCAGGTACTGGCTATTCGGTCATCGACACGCTGCGTCGCGGCGAGCGGGTCGACGTCCAGCAGTGCCGTGGCAGCTGGTGCTATGTTGAAAAGCGTGGCGCTGACGGCTGGGTCTCGGCCAATTACCTCGCCAGCGGCGGTGGCCGTCCTGGTTGGAACAATGGTTGGGATAATGGCTGGGATCGTCCGCCCCCGCCCCGCCCGCCTGTCGTGAACCCCTACCCGCCGCGCCCACCACACTGGAACCCGCGTCCGCCGCGTCCCCAGCCTTGGCCGGGTCATGGTGGCGGTAGCAGCGGTAGCGTCTGCTTCAACGGCCCCAATGGCTACTTCTGCATCGGCAACTAACCGACAGCACGAAAACAGGACGCCGCCCAAACGGGCGGCGTCAGACTGCTGACGAACCCCGTCGCATTTGCGGCGGGGTTTTTCTTTGTGGCTGTTTTTTGAGGAGTGGATAATTGGTTTGAGGCGTTGTTGGCCCTAACTGGGGCTCGGTGTTGGGGCTTTGGTCAGGGTCAGGGCCATCTTTTTGATATTTTGGGCGGCGGCGGCGAGCAGGCACTGGACGCGGACGCGCCACAAACTTCGGAACCGGGCATAGCGATGACCATGCAATTGCTTGGCATCGGCGAAGGATCGCTCCACCGTCTCCTTTCGTCGTTTGTACACCGCCTTGCCCCAATCGGTGAGCCTGTGGGCATCAACCCGTTCGCGCGCTTCGGTCCAGACATGGCGGGTGATGGTGCGCTGGGCCTTGGCATTTGAGGTGCACGAGGCCAGCAAGGGGCAGACCCGGCAGATGGCGGGATCGCTCCGATAGTGCCTGTAGCCGTTGCGATCGGTGGTCGCGTAGGCCAGCACTTGCCCCTGAGGGCAGCGATAGCCATCGGCCTGAGCGTCATAGGCAAAGCGCGACTTGCGCATCATGCCCGGCTTGGGCGGGGTGGGGTTGCGATAGCCGGTCACTCCCAGGATCTGCCGTTCCTCAAGGCCGCGGGCAATCCCGGCAGTGGCATAGCCGGCATCGAGCCCGACTGCCCCAACCGTAAAGCCAAAACGCTCGCGCTGCCGGTCCAGGCGCGACAGGTAGACGATGGAGTCATGCACGTTGGCGGGGGTGGCATGGGTGTCGGTAATGATCCCGAGCCGGCCATCCACCGTGCGATGATCGAGATAGAAAAAGCCCTTGGGCTTGCCCTCGCGCACCATGTACCCAGCCTCCGGATCGGTGCGGCTGATCTTGGTCTGCTTGTGCTCGGCCTGGCGCTCTGCAGGCTTGAGCGGCGCCTTGTCGTGGGCCGCACGATCCGCCTCGACAGCCTGGTCCAGATCGGCCCAGTAGTCCGCCCGCGACTTGGCGACCAGCGCCAGATCGTACTTGCCCTTGTTGGCATTGGCTTTCAGATGCGTGCTGTCGGTGTAGAGCACCGTCCCATCCACCAGCCCATGGCCAATGGCCTGCTCAAGGATGGCATCAAAAATATCCTGGGCCACGCTGGGATCGGTAAAGCGTCGCCGCCGGTTCTGGCTCAAGGTCGAGGCATCGAACACCTTCTCGGTCAGCTTGAGCCGCAGGAACCAGCGATAGGCCACGTTGACCGCAATCTCGCGCACCAATTGCCGCTCGGACCGGATGCCGAACAGGTAGCCGATGAACAGCGCCTTGAACATCAGCGTCGGATCGAGCGCAGGGCGACCGTTGTCGGCGCAATAAAGCCCCGCAACGCGGTCATGAATAAACGAAAAATCGATCACCGCTTCGATCTTGCGCAGCAGGTGGTCGGCGGGAACCAGCTCTTCGAGCGTTACCATCTCTAAAGCGGTCTGTTCGGGGCCAGGTTTTCGCAACATGACCCAGTGAATCAAAAACCCCCGGCTAACGCCAGGGGTTTGTCAGCAGTCTGAGCCCCGCTTCTGCGGGGCTTTTTGTTGTCTCAGAGACCAAAGGCGAGGATGGCGACAAGGCCCGCCGCCCCCACCACGATGCGCCACCAGGCAAAAGGCGCAAAGCCGTGCTTGGAGACGAAGTCG
>JAAZLP010000190.1 GCA_012799265.1 Phyllobacteriaceae bacterium
ATCAATGACATGAGCATGATCGTCGAAAACCAGTCGATCCTGCGCGATCTGCTGGCGGCCATGCGCAATCAGGATTTCGCCAGGATCGAAGTCATCGTCGATCGACACATTGATCTCATCCTATCCCGTCTGCCGAGTTGACTAGGGGGCGCTCTATAAGGGCCGCGACACCGAGTTGCGGACGATGAGTTCGGCGCGTAGGAGGATTTCGCGGGATTTTGGCACGCAGCCGGACAGCATGGTGAGCAAAAGCTCCATAGCCGCCTCGCCGATCTTGTGGCGCGGTTGCTTCATGGTGCTGAGCGAAGGGCTGACGAAGCTGGCGAAGGAAATGTCGTCAAAGCCCATGACGGAGAACTGCCGGGGGAGCTCGTAGCGGCGGGCATTGAGCGCGATGATGACGCCCAGCGCCGTCGCGTCGTTGACGCAGAAAAAGGCGGTGGGCAGCGCATCGCGGACAAACATGAGCTCGGTCGCCGCGCGACCGCTTTCCGTCGTGCCATCGCCATCGAGGATCAAGCGTAGATCAATCTGGATATTGGCGCCGTCCAGCGCCGCCCGATAGCCAGCCTCGCGCAGGCGGTTGACCTCCCTATTGGCGGCGCGGCCGATAAAGGCGATGCGGCGATGGCCCTGGGAGATGAGGTGCTCGGTGGCGACGCGGGCGCCTTCGAAATTGTTCACCCCGACAAAGGGCACGTCGTGGTTGGGCACGGGTTCGTTGACGGCGACCATGGGCGGCAGGCGGACTTCCCCGGCATCGTCCCCAAAACCATAGGGCAGGTGGCCCGTGAAGAGGATTAGGCCGTCGGCCTGGTTGGAGCTGATGAAGCGGAGATAATCGGTCTCGCGGTCGGGGTCGTTCTGCGTATTGCCGATCAGGAGTCCATAGCCGCGCTTGCTGGCTTCGGTTTCCAGGCCGACCAGAATGTTCGAAAAGTTGGGATCACCAACGTCCGGCGCCAGGATGAGGATCATGTTGGAGCGCCGCATGCGAAGCGAGCGGGCCATGGCGTTGGTGGTGTAACCCGTGCGTGCGATCGCGTCGGTCACCTTGCGACGCGTGGCGTCGGCGACCTTGGTTGGCTCGTTGATAGCGCGACTGACCGTGGCGATAGACACGCCGGCCAATGCGGCAACATCCTCGATCGTGGCCAGCTTCTGATGCTGCACGGGGTTCTCCACCCATAAGCGCTGAACGGAAAAGCTCAACGCGTTTATGCCTTTAGCAGAGGCCGCCTGCTCCCGCACGGCTCATCCAACAGGCGTCTACAGTTTTCGATCACTGTAAACCTTTACATGGATCATGAAAACCTTTACATCAAACGTCAAGGACGAAGAGATCGCGAAAAGCGGCCGCGTCCGATGGGAGGGGTTCGGTCATGAGCGACGCCGTCAGCACATCTGTGCCTGCTATCCTGTCGGCAAACAGGATTTCGAAGTCGTTTGGCGACATTCCCGTCCTGTTCAGCATCGACTTCGACATCCGCCCCGGTGAAGTCCACGCCATTATCGGCGAGAACGGGGCGGGCAAGTCCACGCTGATCAAGATCCTGTCGGGCATTGAGCAGCCGACGTCAGGCTCGATCACCTATGATGGCAAAACGGTTGTCTTGCCGCCCAATGGGCAGGCGGCAGCCATGGGCATCGTGGTCATCCATCAGGAATTGCTGCTGGCAGAGCATCTGAGCGTTGCCGATTCCATTTTCCTCGGCCGCGAATTGCGCTCAGGCCCGTTCCTGCAGCTCAAGGAAATGCGCGAGAAAACGCGCGAAATCCTCGCGGCCCTGGACGTCAACATTGATCCCGATGCGCGCATCAACACGCTCTCGGTTGCTGACAAGCAGATGGTAGAAATCGCCAAGGCGATCAGCCGCGACGCCCGCGTCATCATCATGGATGAGCCCACGGCGGTCCTCTCCGTTGCAGAAACCAAAACCTTTTTTGAGCAGATCCGGCGCCTGACGGCGAAGGGCGTGGCCGTCATCTTCATCTCGCACAAGCTCGACGAGATCATGGAACTGGCAGATCGCGTTACCGTACTGCGCGATGGTCAGCTGATCGCGACCGTCGGCACGGAAAATCTGACGCCCGATTCCATTGCCCAGATGATGGTCGGCCGCGAACTCTCCAACCTCTATCCGCCCAAACACGAACCCGATGTGGATGCCGAAGTCCTGCTTTCCGTCCGTGGCCTGTCAGCCCCCGGCATTTCGGACATCTCGTTTGACCTGCGGCGCGGGGAAATCCTGGGCTTCGCCGGCCTGATCGGGTCGGGCCGCACAGCCGTTGCCGAAGCCGTGGTCGGGCTGACCCGGAAGACTGCCGGGACGGTGACAGTCCGCGGCGCGCCGGCCGACTACACCCATGTCGCCCAGTCACTTGATGCAGGTCTGGCCTATATGACCAAGGACCGCAAGGGCAGGGGGCTCTTGCTCAATGCCGGCCTGCAGCCCAACCTGACGCTGCTGACGCTGAAAAAGCACATGAAATACGGCTTCCTCGACGGACGCAGCGAAGAACAGGCGCTGGACCGTGCTGTCCGCCGCTTCGACGTGCGCGCACGCGATCCGTCGGTGGCGGTTGGCAAGCTCTCGGGCGGTAACCAGCAGAAGCTGATGCTGGGCAAGACCATGGAGAGCGATCCCGACATCGTCATCATGGACGAGCCGACCCGGGGCATCGACGTCGGCACCAAGCAGCAGATTTATCACATCATCGCGGCGCTGGCCGCCGAGGGGAAAGCGATCATCGTCATTTCCTCGGAAATGCAGGAAGTCATCGGCCTTTCACACCGCGTCGTGGTCATGCGTCAGGGGCGCATGGCCGGGGTGCTGGAAGGCGCAGAAATCAGCGAAGCCGAGATCATGCGCTATGCGGCCGGCATCAAGCAGGGTGGGGAAAATGACCGTCTCAGTGCCTGAAACGGCGGCCAAGCCGCAAAAGGGTTTCAAGCTCGACTTCAAGACCGCAGGTCCGCTCATCGCGCTGATCCTGCTGGTGATCCTGGGCTATAGCCTCAACCCGGCCTTCCTCAATGAAGGCAACATCACCAATCTCCTGACGCGTTCGGCTTTCATCGGCATCATCGCCGTTGGCGCGACATTCGTCATCACCGCCGGCGGCATCGACCTTTCCGTGGGGTCTATGGCGGCCTTCATCGCCGGCATGATGATCATCATCATGAACTCGGCCGTGAGCAGCATGGGCGCGTCGGTATGGACGGTTCTGCTCGGCGTTGGCTGTTCGCTGATCCTGGGGATTGGCGCCGGCTATATCAACGGGTTCCTGACCACCAAGGCGAAGATCGAGGCGTTCATCGTGACGCTCGGGACCATGGGCATTTATCGCTCGCTGGTCACCTATTTCGCCGATGGCGGTACGCTCTCGCTCAATAGCGGTGCACGCGAAATCTACCGTCCAGTGTATTACGACAGCTTCCTGCGCGTGCCCTATCCGGTCTGGGTGTTCATTCTGGTCGCCGTGATCGGCTGGATCCTGATGAACCGCACCGCCTTTGGCCGCTATTGCATGGCCATCGGCTCCAATGAACAGGTGGCACGCTACTCTGCCATCAAGGTCGATCGTGTCCGCACCTGGACCTACATCCTGCAGGGTCTCTGCGTGTCGCTGGCCACGATCATCTATGTGCCGCGCCTTGGTTCGGCATCGTCGGCGACCGGGGTGCTCTGGGAACTTGAAGCCATCGCAGCCGTGATCATCGGCGGCACCATGCTCAAGGGCGGCTATGGCCGGATCGGCGGCACGGTGATCGGCGCGCTGATCCTGACGGCCATTGGCAACATTCTCAATCTCACAGACATCATCTCCAACTACCTCAATGGGGCGGTGCAGGGCGTGATCATCGTGGCAGCGGTCTATCTGCAGCGCGGCAGCTTCAAGCGCGCCGTTCGCAAGAAGGCCGAATAATCAGAATTCCCGGCCCCCAGGGGGACGGGCGAAACCGGCGCAAAATGCGTCAATCAAGGGAGGACTACCTATGTCTATCAAGACATTGACGATGGCCCTGGTGGCTACCACCGCTCTTGCGGTGCCTGCTCTGGCCCAGGAAAAGATCAAGATCGGCGTCTCCATCCCGGCGGCAACGCATGGCTGGACGGGCGGCCTGAACTACCACGCTCAGGAAGCTGAAAAGCGTCTGGAATCGACCTATTCCAACATCGACATCATCCTCGTCACCGCCGACAGCCCGGCAGACCAGGCTGGCGACATCGAAGACCTCGTTTCTGTTCAGCAGATCGATGCACTCGTCGTCCTGCCGTTCGAATCCGATCCGCTGGTTGAGCCGGTCCGTCAGGCCAAGGCGGCCGGTGCCTTCATCACCGTGGTTGACCGCGGTCTGCCGGATGCCTCCATCCAGGACGTCTATGTGGCCGGTAACAACACCGAACTGGGCGCCACCTCGGCCGAGTACTTCAAGACCCGTCTGGGTGAAGGCGATAACATCGTCATACTGCGCGGCATTCCGACCGTGATCGATACCGAGCGTTTCGACGCGTTCATGGCAGGCATCGAAGGCTCGGGCATCAACGTGCTCGACAACCAGTTCGCCAACTGGAACCGCGATGACGGCTTTGAAGTCATGCAGGACTTCCTCAGCCGCTTCCCGGACATTGACGGCGTCTGGGCACAGGACGACGACATCGCCATGGGCGTTGTTGAAGCTGTGCGTCAGGCCGGTCGCGAAGGCGAAATGTTCATCGTCGGCGGCGCCGGCATGAAGGACGTTATCAAGGGCATCATGGACGGCGACGAGCTGATCCCGGTCGACGTGCTCTATCCGCCGGCAATGATTGCTACCGCCATGGACGTGACGGTCGCCAACTTCCTCTCCAACGGTCCGGTTGCGGGCTCCTACATCCTCGGTGCACCGCTGGTGACCAAGGACAATGCAGCCCAGTTCTACTTCCCGGACAGCCCGTTCTGATCCTCCTGAGAACGGAACGCAGAAGGGGCGCCATCCGGCGCCCCTTTTTTTATGCCGCCTCGGGCGTGTAGCCCGCTTCGCGGATCGCTTCTTCGCCCTTTGCCTTGTCGCCGGAGAAGCTCACCTTGTGGCTTTCAAGGTCTATTTCCACGGCGCTGCCCGGCAGCGCTTCTTCCAGCGCAGAGCGGATGGTGCCGACGCAGTGATTGCAGGTCATGTCATTGACGATGAACGTCGTCTTGTCGGTCATTTCAGTGTCCTTTGGTGGTGTCGATTTCGGCAAGGTCGTCGAGAATGGGGCAGTCGGGACGGTCATTTCCCTGGCAGCAATGAACCAGATGCTTGAGCGTTTTCACCATCCCTTCCAGTTCACCGATCTTGGTTTCGAGCTCGGCAATGTGGTTGGTGGCGATCTCTTTGACTTCACTGCTCGACCGGTTCCGGTCCCGCCAGAGGCCCAGCAGGGCAGAAGTTTCCTCAAGCGAAAATCCGAGCGTGCGGGCGCGCTTTATAAAGCGCAGCACGTGGATTTCGGAGGGACCGTAGCGGCGATAATTGCTGTCCGTGCGATAGGGCGGCTCGATCAAGCCGATCTGTTCGTAATAGCGGATCATTTTCGCCGTGACGCCGGACTTTTCTGCGGCTTGACCGATATTCATCAGGCCATTCCTTTCACAGTGCGTAAGCGCTGGGCGTTTGCGATGACGAAGACCGAGGACAGGGCCATCGCGCCTGCGCCAATCATGGGCGAAAGCAGGATGCCAAAGGCGGGGAACAGCGCCCCAGCGGCCACGGGGATCAACACAGCGTTGTAGACGAACGCCCAGAAGAGATTTTCGTGAATGTTTCGAAGGGTTGCGCGGCTGACGGCCAGCGCATTGATGACCTGTTGGAGGTCCCCGCCCAGCAGCACGACATCGGCGCTTTCAATGGCAGCGTCCGTGCCGGAGCCAACGGCGATACCGACGTCGGCCTCCGCGAGCGCGGGGGCATCATTGATGCCATCGCC
This sequence comes from Phyllobacteriaceae bacterium, assembly GCA_012799265.1. Classification (GTDB taxonomy): domain Bacteria; phylum Pseudomonadota; class Alphaproteobacteria; order Rhizobiales; family Devosiaceae; genus Devosia. Next base: position 5,958 of record JAAZLP010000190.1, read on the forward strand.
GACAAAGGCGACCGGGCCATAAGCCTCGCGCAGGGATTTCAACGCGGTGACCTTTTCGGCAGGCAAGACTTCGGCTCGCACGTCATCCATCCCCCAGCTGGGCCGCAATGGCGCGCGCCGTGCTTTGGTTGTCGCCGGAAATCATCGCGGTCTTAAGGCCCATGGCGTGAAGCGTATCAATGACTGACTTGCTGGTCGGTTTGATGGTGTCAGCCACCACCACTTCCCTGGCAGACTTAATAACGCCGCCTGTTCCATGATCGTGATGCTGGCCAGTGTAAAGAACCTCTCGAGGAATGCAAAGAACCAGTCGCTGCGGTTGTTCTGGCGGAAGCGCTCTACCTCGGGAAAATACAACGGCCGTTAGTGAGTCGGGATCCGGTGCAGGATCTCGGTCTTAGACCGCGAGATGGCCCTGTGGGTCTTGGACAGTTCCTGCATATCATTTATCCCATCCACCAATGGGTCGTGATCGTGCTGGGTGGCGCCGGTCCGCAGCATATGCAGGATCACCTGGGCGTCCTTGGGATCGATCTTGTCCCAGCTGTTGTGCAAGGCCCGCTCAAAACCACAGACCACCGCCATGCCGATCTCTGCCCGCAAGCCAACCAGACGATCATGGTTTTCGCGAGTGTTGCAGATCGAGAGTTTGCGCCGGCGTTCCCGGTCGGGAAACTCGATGAGGACTTCGTTGCGCACCTTGGCCATATCGATCGCGACCACCACGGCGCCCAATGGCGTAAGCTGCTTGGTGGTCATGGTCGGTCCCCAAAACGAGGCGAGGAACACCTCCAGTCTAGAGACCTGCTGGCTGGCCATGGCCCCGCACAGCGGCGCACTCGTGCAACCTGACCAGCTCCGCTGCGCCTGTTCCCGGTGTGCTGTGGGGCAGAGTTCACCTCAAACGCGATCCTGGGCTTTGCTGACCGCCATCACATCGACTGGGCACTACATCGCACCGGGCAAACCCATGCAAAACGCCTTCATCGAGAGCTTCAATGTCCGGTTGAGAGACGAGTTGAACGAGACCTTCTTCCCTTCACTCTCCAGGGCGGCGGTCGCACGCAGGGCGCATGGACTATAACGTCAACCGACCTCACCCGCGGCTCGGCTGGATGACCCCGTCTGAATACGCCAACACCTTCAGCCCGCGACGGGAACTGACGCTGCGCTCAATTGCTGGCTCCGCGTCAGCCCCCGTCGCTCACCAAGCCTAATCGGCCAGTACAACCGCTCAAGTCTAAATCACGCTGGATAGAAGTTGGGAGCAACGTCAGTAGTAACTTTGAGTTAGCTTTGTCCCAAGCGGACCGGTTGGAAATGGATGGTTAGTCCGAACCGTCGGCCTAAGCGTGGCCCCCAAGCCACGAGGGCGGGGCATGTCGGCCCCGAACCAGATTAGCCAATATCGTCGGAACTCTCCACGTATTCCTCGATGTCCAGAATGCGAGGTGTGTTATCGTCGTCACCTGTTGTGCTGTACTCGAAATCGTCAGCTTCAGGGTCAAAATCCTCATCAATCTCGACTGGGTGTAGTGTGGCCGCAAAGGCGGCGTTCTCGGCCGCATAGAAGTCCTCATGCTGGTTGTCCTCACCCTGAAACTCATCGACGGCGGTAACTGTGACCAGCGTCTCGGGAGATGGAAGGTCATGCGTGGCGGCGGGACGGACGGACTGCTGCAACTTGAGATCCATGAGGCGCGCTTTCAGATAGGCATTTTCCGCTTCCAGTTCGCGAATGCGCATGTGCTCAGCGCGCGTACGTCGATCTCTGCGTGTAAGGAAACGCGCGTGGCCGAAGCGACTGCTAACCGCTTGGTGGAAGTCATCCTGCAATGTCTCCATTGCTGACTTATAAGCCTTATCTTGGTCCCGCGCAGTCGCCCCTG
>JAAZLP010000191.1 GCA_012799265.1 Phyllobacteriaceae bacterium
CGGCGATTACGAGTTCTACCAGCAGCAGCGCGCCATCACGGAGGTCCAGCAGCAGGCCCAGTTCGAACGCCAGCAGGCGATGCTCGCAAAGGAAGTCGCGTTCATCGAGCGCTTCAAGGCGCGCGCTTCCCACGCCGCGCAGGTCCAAAGCAGGGTCAAGAAGCTCGACAAGATCGAACGCGTCGAGCCGCCCAAGCGCCAGCAGACGGTGCGCTTCGAGTTCCAGCCCGCGCCACGCTCGGGCGAAGACGTTGCAACCCTCAAAGGCGTTTCCAAGAGCTACGGCCAGCGCCGTATCTATGATTCGCTGGATTTTCAGGTCCGCCGCCGCGAACGCTGGTGTGTCATGGGCGTCAATGGAGCGGGCAAGTCGACGCTGCTGAAACTTGTCGCCGGAGCATCCGAACCTGACACGGGAACGGTGTCTCGCGGTCCCAGTGTAAAGATGGGCTATTTCGCACAGCACGCGATGGAACTGCTGGAGGGCGACCACAGCGTTCTGCAATCGCTGGAGAATTCATTCCCGCAATCGGGTCAGGCACCGCTGCGCGCGCTTGCAGGCTGCTTTGGCTTCCACGGAGATGAAGTTGAGAAGAAGTGCCGGGTTTTGTCAGGCGGTGAAAAGGCCCGTCTGGTGATGGCCAAGATGCTGTTTGACCCGCCGAATTTCCTGGTGCTCGACGAACCGACCAACCATCTGGACATCGCGACCAAGCAGATGCTGATCGAAGCGCTTTCGAAGTACGAAGGCGCAATGCTTTTCGTCAGCCACGATCGACACTTCCTCGCAGCCCTGTCCAACCGTGTTCTTGAACTGACAGAAGACGGAATTCAGACCTATGGCGGCGGATATACGGAATATGTCGAGCGCACTGGCCAGGAAGCCCCCGGCCTCCGCTCGTAACGCATCGCGATACGCAGATGCAGCAAGTGGATGCGCAGTGTCGCATCCACAGGACTGGCGGGCGGCTATCAGCCCGTCGCAGCCTTGGATTCAATCTCGGCAAGCACGGCATAAAGCAGCGTGCGAACCTCATCCTGCGCGGCCAGGGGATCGACACCCTGGTCATTTAGCAGTTGCAGAAGGCCCTTGGCGGTCTCTCGCCAATAGCGCGACGCTTCTTCGCCCTGCCTCGACTGCAATTCACTCGCGATGTCGCTCAGCAGCTTCTGACGACGATAGAGCGGGAACGCTTTCACAGTTGAACTAACCAAATCCATAACCCCCTACGAATTTGATTCGAAGGTAAACAGAAATGGTTAACAGCTGGTGGGCAACGTCATCGGGCTCAAAAAAGCCGGCTCAGCGTATGGTCAAACCAGCCAGATTCCGTCGGCTATCGCAGGTGCAACACCGGCAATGTTTTCCGGACTTTCGGAGAAGCCTGCCAGTACGACATCGCGCCCTACCCCGCCATTAAGCTCAGATTCCCAATAGATTATCCCGGCGGGCTCACCATCCCTTCCCAGAACGTTCTGATAAAGTTTTTCCACCAGCGCCAAATTGCTCACGTTCGAACCGTAGACGGATGCGAACTCTGCCGATCCGATGAAGCCTGACGCGACCTGGTAGAGGTTGAGGCCGTTGTCCATCGCATCGACCCAATAGCTGAGCCCAAGTGGATCCGGCGTGCGGTCAAATGCGGCCTGATAGATTCGGTAGGCCATGCCGGCATTGCCATCGAGGTCGAATGCGAGGGTGCCGTCGGAAAATTCCAGCCTTTCGATCGAGATAAGCGTGTCAGTTCCGCCGCCTGGCTTTTGCACGTTCAATTCGGCGCCCGTGTCGACCCGGAACGTGGAGCGGGCGCCGCCATAGACCATTGTGTCCAGGCCGCTGCCGCCGTCGACCCGGTCTGACCCACCG
>JAAZLP010000192.1 GCA_012799265.1 Phyllobacteriaceae bacterium
CCAAGCCGGGTCACCCGGTCTGGCTTCGCCTCAACCCCGGCTTCGGCCACGGCCATAGCCGCAAGACCAATACCGGTGGCCCCTCGAGCAAGCACGGAATCTGGCACGACGAGCTTGAAGCCTGCCTTCGCCTCGTCGACCAATATGAGCTGACCCTCGTCGGCCTTCACATGCATATCGGCTCGGGCGTCGACTATCAGCACCTCCACCGCGTCTGCGACAGCATGGTGGACGCGGTGCGCCGCGCCAATCGCCCGCTCAAGGCGATCTCCGCTGGCGGCGGGCTTTCCGTGCCCTATCGCGCCGGTGAGCCCGAGATCGACATCGCTGAATATTACGCCTCCTGGGACAAGGCCCGGAAGGAAGCCGAGGCCATCACCGGCAATTCCATTCGCCTCGAACTCGAGCCCGGCCGCTTCCTCGTCGCCAATGCCGGCGTCCTCGTTGCGGAGGTGCGCGCGGTCAAGACGGTGGCCAATAATCAGTTCGTGCTGATCGACGCCGGCTTCAGCGATCTCGCGCGCCCGGCAATGTATGGCAGCCACCACGACATCGCCTTCTTCCATCGCGACGGCAGCCCCGTCACCGGAAATGCCGGTGCGGCCGCCGTGGCCGGTCCGCTCTGCGAATCTGGCGACGTCTTTACCCAGTCCGATGGCGGCTTTGTCGAATTCCGCGACATGGCCATTCCGTCGGTCGGTGATCTCGCGATCCTCCGCGATGCCGGTGCCTATGGCGCCAGCATGTCGTCGAACTACAATACGCGTCCGCTGATCCCGGAAATGTTGCTCGAGGATGGCGCCCTGCGCGTCATCCGCCGCCGGCAGACGGTGGCCGAACTGCTCGCACTCGAAGACTGACGTCTCCTATCGGGGCGGCCCGTAAGCTGCCTCGATCCGCTCCGCCACCATATCCTGCAATCGCCAGAGATGGGGATCGTGAATGCCCATCTGTTCGAGGTGGTCGACCGTCGCGTGAAGGTAGTCGGCCATGGAGCCGCGCGGCCCGACAGCTCGCGCCAGCACATCTGCAATCTCGGCGTCGGAAAGGCCTGAGACATAGCGGCCGGAATGCCGGTCAATGCAGAAGGTGATCGCGCGGATCTTGCGGTCGCCCGCTTGGACAGTCACCCAGCGGGGCGGGAAGGGCGATGGCCGCCAGGCCATCTCACGTTCAAAAAGCTTGATGAGATTTTCATCCACCCGGTCCGGCGGCAGTCGATAGGCGACACCCTTGCAGGCGCCGCCGCGATCCAATGCCAGCATCAGGCCCGGTGCCTCGTCGCTGCCGCGCCAGGAGTTGAGCCAGCCAAGGCAAAAGGATCGGTGCCAGCCCCGCACTGTGCCGGTGCGGATTTCGACGAAGTCGCAGGCTGGCTGCCAGATCAGTGAGCCATAGGCGAAAAACCAGATCTCATCGTGATTATCGAGCTGGCTCAGCAGCGCTTTGATCGTCGCGCGATGATCGGCCTCGGTCGAGGCAATCATGCCATCGGGCGCTGCCGACATTGCCGTGCTGATTTCGGGAGGCTGTAGATAGGCGACGTGTCGAGCGGTGAGACGCATCTGTCGCGGCTTTAGAGGCAAGGCGATCTCCGTCATTCTTCCACCGGATGACGCCGAAGCGTCACCCGATCAGAAGCTCCTAACGGTGGCGTGCTTCGCGCCCCTATTCAACCCCACCGTCGCCATGACCGTGCTTTTTCGCCTTGAGGGCGCGCGGCTCATGGGTTTCGCCGGTCAGCGCGCTCTTCCAGCGGGCCGCCTGGGCCAGCACATTGGCCGGCGCCGTGCCACCATAGGACTGGCGGGCGGCCACAGAGGCCTCCACGGTCAGCACCTTATGGATGCGGCTATCGATGCGCTCGTCCACCTGCTTGAAGTCCTCGATGGTGAGGCCTTCAAGTCCGGTATTCTTGCTTTCCGCCAGCGCCACGATCTGCCCGGTAATGTGGTGCGCATCGCGGAAGGGGATATTGAGCTCACGCACCAGCCAGTCGGCGATATCGGTGGCGGTCGAGAACCCGGCAGCTGCCGAAGCGCGCATCTTTTCGCGGTTGGGCTCGAGGTCGGCGACCATGCCGGTCATCGCGGCCAGCGACAGCGACAGCGCATCAAGCGCGTCGAAGGCGACTTCCTTGTCTTCCTGCATGTCCTTGGAATAGGCGAGCGGCAGGCCCTTCATCACGACCAGCAGCGAGGTCAGCGCGCCCAGGATGCGGCCGATCTTGGCGCGCACCAGTTCGGCGGCGTCCGGATTGCGCTTCTGCGGCATGATCGAGGAGCCGGTGGTGAACTTGTCACTGAGGCGCACAAAGCCGAACTGCGCCGAAGACCAGATCACCATTTCCTCGGCAAAGCGCGAGAGGTGCATGGCGCAGATCGAGGCGGCAGCCAGCGTCTCGAGGATGAAGTCGCGATCCGAGACAGCATCCAGCGAATTGGCAGTCGGGCGATCAAAGCCCAGCGCCTCGGCGGTCTGGAAACGGTCGATCGGGTAGGGCGTGCCGGCCAGCGCGGCCGAACCGAGCGGGTTTTCGTTGAGACGCTTGCGCGCATCGAGCAGACGACCGGCATCGCGGCCGAGCATTTCGACATAGGCCAGGAGGTGATGGCCAAAAGTCACCGGCTGGGCGTTCTGCAGGTGGGTGAAGCCGGGCATGATGGTCTCGGCTTCTTCCTCGGCGCGCTTGACGAGGCCAAGCTGCAGCGTCTGGATCTGCGCCACCAGATGGTCGATCGTATCGCGGACATAGAGCTTGAAATCGGTCGCCACCTGATCGTTGCGCGAACGGGCGGTATGCAGGCGTCCTGCAGCGTCGCCGATCTTTTCGCGCAGGCGGGATTCTACATTCATATGAATGTCTTCGAGTGCCCGCGAGAACGTGAACGAGCCACCCTCGATTTCTCCGAGCACCTCGTCTAGACCGGCCAGGATGGCGTCGCGATCGGCCTGCGTCAGAATGCCGGTTGCGGCGAGCATTGTCGCATGGGCCTTTGATCCGGCAATATCCTGGCGGAAAAGACGCTGATCGAAACCGATCGATGCGTTGATTTCTTCCATGATGGCGTCGGGGCCGGATGCGAACCGTCCACCCCACATCTTGTTGCTCATCGTTAGCCTTTCGGAGAACCCAATGCCGGATACCAGCGTCGACCAAAACCCAGGCCGGAGCCGTTGGCAGATGCCAGCCGTTTTGGCGGTTGCAGGATTGGGCGTAGCTATAGCGGCGTGGTTCTATCTCGGCAACACTGCCCAGGCGCAGTCCTGCCCCGCCCAGCCGATCCAGGCGCAGGTGGTGGATGCGGCCGCCGTTGGCCAGCTGGCAGCGCTCAATGGCACCGGCACCGGTCGCGGTTATGCCGACATGGCGTTCAAGGATGAGACCGGCAAGGCCATGACCATTGCCGACTTCAAGGGCAAGGCGCTGCTGGTCAATTTCTGGGCCAGCTGGTGCGTACCCTGCCGCGAGGAAATGCCGGCGCTTGACGCGCTGGCCACCGAGTTCAATTCCGACCGCTTCATGGTCCTGCCGATCAATCTCGATATTGGCGAGGGTGGCCTCGACAAGGCGCAGGAATTCCTCGACGAGGGCCAGTTCCAGAACCTGCCGCTCTATGCCGACAACACCTTTGCCGCCTTTGAGCGCCTCAAGCGCGAAGCCGTCGCCGTTGGATTGCCCGCAACGCTGCTGCTCGATCCCGATGGCTGCGAACTCGCCGTGCTGCAGGGCCCGGCCGAATGGCACACTGAAGACGGCAAGGATGTCGTCAAGGCGCTGATCGGTCTGCGCGGGTAAAGTTCAGAGTGGTGCGCACTAATCGCGCCCGCCCACTGCAGCGGTAGATTGGTGACGCTAAACCAGCCCCACCCACCGCACCGTCCTCGGGCCCGACCCGAGGACCACTCTCCATCCGGCATAAGCTTCGAGTGGCCCTCGGATCAAGTCCGAGGGCGACACAGCGTTTGAGCGCGGCTGAGAAAACCCAGACCCGCACCACCCACCGCACCGTCCTCGGGCCTGACCCGAGGACCACTCTCCAATCCAGCACAAGCTCTGAGAGGCCCTCGGATCAAGTCCGAGGGAGGCACCGCGTTGGGAAGCTAAAGAAACCTCAGACCAGCAGGTCCACCTCGGCCCCATTGGCCGGGCCCTTGGCCAGTGGCGATGGATTGGGTTCACTCGACATCTTCGCCTGCACCTCGATAAGCTCGCCGCGCAGACGCGCGACTTCGGTCAGGTGATGGGACTGGGGCAGGGGCGTCTCGGCCGCCATCCAGCTGATCATCACCGCGGGGAATATGCCGATCGCGGTGGTCATGGCCCTAGGCCTGCTTGTCGACCTTGATGCCCTGACCCGGCGGCGGGGGGCTCAAGGCCTGCTGCATCAGCGTATTGATCAGCTCCGACTGCATTTCATGCGCCTTCTTGAACACGGCAATCTGCACGGAATTGTGCGTCGCCGCACTGCGCGCTGCCAGCAGATTCATGGAGAGATCAGTGTCCACGGTCCGGCTCAATCGGGGTTAAAGACCGGCTCACATTAGTTAAGCCGGGTTAACGCCCTGTTCCCGCTCAAGGCTAATTTAGCTTAAATCATCGCCCGCCAAAGATCGGCGTGCCCCGGCGTTTGAGCAGGAATGCCAGCACGATCCCGGCAGCAAAGCCGCCGATATGGGCCCACCAGGCCACTGATTCCTGCGATCCCACAAGCAGATAAAAGAACTGGCTGGCGATCCAGAAGCCCAGCATCCAGAAGGCCGGGAGCGGCAGCGGGATCATCCAGACAATCTTGGCCAGCACAAAGACCCGCGCATGCGGGAAGAGCAGCACATAGGCGCCCATGACGCCTGCCACGGCGCCCGAGGCCCCGATCAGCGGACCATTGCCATCAAGATTGAAGAGGAGATGCGCCAGGGCCGCCAGCACTGCGCAGCCGAGATAGAAGATGAGATATTTGAAGTGCCCCAGCGCGTCCTCGATATTGTCCCCGAAAACCCAGAGGAACAGCATGTTGGAGAGCAGGTGCAGCCAGTCGGCATGGAGCAAGGCATAGGTGACGAGGTTCGCCCAGTCGGGCAGCCAAGCCACCGGCTGCGGATAGAGGTCCCGTACCACGATGGGGATCATGCCGAAGCTGATGGCGACATTCTCGAAGGCCGTCGGCGGCAGCAGCGACTGGAAGAGAAACACCAGACAGGTGACGGCAATCAGGCCGTAATTGACGAAGGGGCGCGGTATATGGCGGCGTGGATTGGAATCATGCAGGGGCAGAAACAGGGGTGCTCTCCTCGCCGGGGCGGACTGCCCGGATCGGATCAGCCCTTCTTTTCCACGTCACCATAATTGCCCGGCACCCACAAGACGTCCCGCGTCCCATTCTCGTTCGCCACGCGCCCGAGAACAAAGAAAAGGTCTGAGAGCCGGTTGAGATAGCGCAGAGCCTCGGGATTGGTCTCGGGTTCGACTTCGATCAGCGCCGACACGATGCGTTCCGCCCGTCGGGTCACCGTTCGCGCCAGATGCATGGCGACCGAAAGCGGCGAGCCACCCGGCAGCACGAAACTCTTCAGCGGCTCGAGCCGCGCGTTGAAAAGATCGATCTGGTTTTCCAGCCATTCAGTCTGCACCGGCCGGATGCGCAGGCTTGGATATTCCGCATTGGGATCATCAGCGCCTGGCGTCGCGAGGTCGGAGCCGACATCGAAGAGATCGTTCTGGATGCGCGCCAGTACGGCGTCGATCTCGTCAGTGGCGCTGAGGCGCGCCTGGCCGACAAAGGCATTGGCTTCGTCCACCGTGCCATAGGCCTCGATGCGCAGGTCATGCTTGGCGCGGCGCGGACCGCGGACGAGCCCGGTCGTGCCGCCATCGCCGGTCTTGGTATAGATGGCGTTGAGCTTGACCATCTTAGCGGCTCGCGCCGAACAGCATCAGGGCGCCGAGCAGCAGGACCAGCGCCACAGCCTGGCCGATGACGCGCAGGCGCATGAGTTTCTGGCTGGTATTGCCGGGGCCACCGCGCATCATGTTCCAAAGGCCCATGCCGAGCACGATGACGACGAAAAGAAGCGCGAGGCCAATGGCGATATTGAGAAGGGTCTGCATGTCAGCCTTGTAGCGGATGGGGGCGGGGATTGTCTCCGCGGATATAGGCGGTGAGACCGTCCGCCACAGCCTCATAAATGGCACGGATTCGGTGCGAGGTGAACAATTCCTTGTGCGTGGTGAGCCAGACCGGCAGCGGCGGGAAGGAAAGGTCCACCGGCAGAACGACAAGCCCCGGCGTTCGTTGCACGAGATTTTTCTGCCCGAATCCCACGCCCAGCCCCGCCTTGGTCAGCTCCCAGAGATGGGTGTGGTCATCCGAGCGCAGCACGAAATGGCGCCGCTCGAGCGTGACGCCCATGCTTTGCGCATGCTGGATAATCGCATCCGAGCGATCAAAGCCGATGAGATCATGCTGGGCGAGATCGGCGATGGTCCGGGGGGTGCCGCGACGCGCCAGATAGTCTTCACGCGCCGTCGCCACCATCTCGATATTTCCCAGATGCCGCGCGATCAGCTCCAGCTGGGTTGGTCTGAACATGCGGATGGCAATATCGGCCTCGCGCATCAGAAGGTTCTCTGCCGAATCTGATGGCACGCTTTCGATCTCGATCAGCGGATGGCGCTGGCGGACCCCGACCACTATTTCCGGCAACACATAGTTTGAAATGATGGCGCTGGCGGTGATGCGCACCGTCCCGCCCGTTTCCGCCTGCGCGCCTTCCGCGCGGATCGCGGCTTCTGCCAGCGCGCCCTGCGCCTGCCGCACCGGTTCATAGAGCCGCAGCGCCGTCTCATTGGGCTTGAGACCGGAGAGGCTACGCTCAAAAAGCTTGAGGCCGAGACTTTCCTCCAGCGCCTCGACATGCCTGCCTATGGTCGGCTGGCTGATGCCAAGATGCCGTGCCGCCGCCGACAGCGAGCCTTCCGCAATCACGGCGGCAAAGCTGCGCCACAGGGTCCAGTCCGGCTCTCTATTCATTTTCGAATGTCAAACGCTCGAATTCATCCAATCGATATTCATGAGCGTATCGATCAATCTCTGTCCCAGCAAGATCACGGAGACAGACATGAGCACCGACTTCAACACCACCGCCATCTTCTGGCAGCGCCTCGAAGGCGCGCTGGTCTTTATTTTCGGCCTTGTCCTTTATGCCCAGGCCGAGGCCGAGCTATCCATCTGGCTGGTCATACTCGCCTTCTTCGCGCCAGACCTCAGCTTCCTTGGCTATACGCTCGGACCGAAAACCGGCGCGGTCGCCTACAATATCGTCCACCTCTATGGCTTCGGCGCCGTGGTCGTCATGGCCGGCACGTTCTTGGGTCTGCCGCTCCTCGCTGCGCTTGGCGCCCTCTGGCTCGCCCATACCGGCTTTGACCGCCTGCTCGGCTATGGCCTCAAATCCGAAACCAGCTTTGACCTCACCCATCTCGGCCGCATCGGCAGGACGGCCTAAACGATCGTACCCCACCCACCAGCCCGCCTCGAACTTGATCCGAGGGCCACTCGCCTAACGAACCAAGCCCTTCATCGCCCTCGGGTCGAGCCCGAGGGCGGCACCGTGGCGTTTCGGTTATGGTGGGAGGGGCCCTAAAACCCCACCGCCCGACGCACATCCTCCGGCGACCACCCTTCGGCCCGCAAATCCCGCAGGCTCTTCGATCCCCTGGATTTCGACAGCTTCTCCCCGCTCTCATCCTTGAGCAGCCGGTGGAAATGATAGGTCACCGCCGGCAGGCCCAGCAGCATCTGCAAGAGCACATGGATATTGGTCGCGGCCTCAAGGTCGCGCCCACGCGTCACCTGGGTGATCCCCTGCGCCGCATCATCGACCACTACGCTTAAGTGATAACTCGTCGGCGTGTCCTTGCGCTGCAGCACCACATCGCCCCAGCGTTCAGGCCGCGCGTAGCGAATTTGCGGGCGGTCGAGAATGGTGGGGCCGACGGCCGAAAAGGTCAGCATGCCGGTGCGCTCCAGCGCCGCTTCGGTATCGAGCCGGAACTGGACCTGATCGCCGCGTTCCAGCCGCTCGATGCGCTCGGCATTGCTCATATGCCGACAGGTGCCGGGATAAAGCGGCGCGCCATCGGGATCGGTCCCCGTCGACGCCTCGGCGATTTCGCTGCGCGTGCAGAAACAGGGATAGAGGAGGTCCGCGTCGCGCAGCACATTGGCCGCCTCTGCATAACTCTCGAGCCGCTCGGACTGTACCATCACCGGCTCCGGCCAGCTCAGGCCCAGCCAGGCGAGGTCTTCAAAGATCGCCTGGGTAAATTCGGGTTTACAGCGGTTGAGGTCGATGTCCTCAATGCGCAGATGTGCCGTGCCCCCGAGCTTGTGCGCGGCGTCCCAGGTCACCAGCGCCGAAAGCGCATGACCGAGATGAAGATAGCCATTGGGACTGGGGGCAAAGCGGAAGCGGGTGTTCGACATGGACCGGACGGAAAAGACTTTTGACCAGCCTTAGCATTTCAGCGCCCGGTTCAACACCGCAGATCGATAGTCCCGAAGGCGTCGCCTGGCATCTCGATCAACTGATGGAGATCGCCCCGGCGCTCCGGCCCGTGCGCGAAACGGTTGGCGCGGTGCTGCCCCGGGTCAATCCCAAGGGCTTTGCGGGCATGGCCAAGGTTATCTGCGGCCAGCAGCTTTCGGTCTATAGCGCCGCCGCCATCTGGAGCCGGTTTGAAACACTTCCCGGTGCGCTCGCCCCGGATAGCTATCTTCTTCTCGACGAAGAGACCGTCCGCGCCTCCGGCTTTTCGCGCGGAAAATTCCTCACCCTGCGCGCCGTCGCCGAAACCATCGTGGCGGGCGAGCTCGACCTTGCTCATATCGATGCTCTCCCAGCCGAAGAGGCCATCGCCAGACTGGTCGCCATCAAGGGAATAGGGCCCTGGACGGCGGAAGTTTATCTCCTCTTCTGCGCCGCCCATCCCGATGTCTTTCCCGCCGGTGATCTCGCCTTGCTCAAGGCTGCCCATCTCGGTCTCGGCCTCGAGGCGCGGCCCAGCATCAAGGAGATGATCGGCATCGCCAGCGCCTGGTCGCCCCATCGCTCCGTCGCAGCGTTGCTTTTTTGGCGATATTTCGCAAAAGTCATGCGTCGAGAGGGTGTGATCGTCGCAGCCGATGAGGAGACGGATGAGGCAGGACGTCGACGTCATTTATGATCGTTTTCGCGCCGGGAAGCGCATCCCTCCGCAGCGCAATTTGCCCTTGGATGGGCTCTAGCGGAGCAGGGCCATGGAGGAACTGGTCGACCAGATTTACGAGGCGGCTTTTCTTCCAGAGCTCTGGGTTGATGTCCTCGGCCAGCTTGCTGAACTCTCGGGCGCCCAGTCCGGCGCACTGCTGATCATCGATCAACGCCTGCCGCCTCTCTATACCGCGACGCCCAATATCATCGACACCCTGGCCGCTTTTGCAGAGACCGATCACTGGTATCGGAACGAGCCTGCCCACAGACTGCGCCGCAGGGCCTATCCGGGCTTTCTTGAGCGCGCCGACTTCTTCTTTGACGAAGAGCAGGCCCCCGGCACGCCCTGGCACAAGAACCTCGTCGATATCGGCGCTGACTGGCAGATCGGGTCCATCGTCGACATGCCGGGCGGCGAGATGGCCCTCTTCACCTTCGAGCGGGACAGGGGCCTGCCGGATTTCGACGCAGGGGAATTGGCGAGACTCAATACGCTTCGTCCTCATCTGGCGCGGGCCAGCCTCATGGCGCGTCGCCTCATGCTTGAGAAAGCCGAGGAACGGGTCATGGCCATGGCGGCGCTGGGCATTCCGGCAGCCATCATTTCCCGGCGCAAGACGGTCACCGCAACCAATCCGCTTTTCGAAGAGCTCGGCGAGATTTTGCGCCCCGCGGCCTTCGGTGGGGTCGCGGTCAAGGCCCGGGAGGCCGATAGCCTGATCCAGGAGGCGCTGGACCGGGTCAACGGCCCTCGTGCAGACGGTTCCGCTTCATTTGGAGGACGAAAGCAAGTTCCTCGTCGTGCACATCATTCCCCTGCGCCGCGCCGCCAGTGACATCTTCGACAGCGGCAGCGCCCTGATCGCGGTCATGGGTTATGGCATGGAGGCCAATGCCCCGTCCGACCAGATCCTGCGCGGCCTGTTCGATCTCTCCCCCGCTGAAGCCGCCATCGCCAGGGGACTCTCCCAGGGGCAAAGCGTTCAGGAGATCGCCCGCACCCGCGCCATCAGCATCACCACGGCCCGCACGCACCTGGCGCATGTCTTTTCCAAAACCGGCACAAGGCATCAGGCTCAGCTGGTAGCGCTTCTCAAAGGCATCTCGATCGACATCGACCGCTAAGACACGCCCAAACGCCCTGTGTCCTCGATGACACACGGCATCTCCCTGTGCCCCCTCATTCATATGAATGATGTCACCCCAACCAATCTGGGCAAGCCTTGCGGCACAAGGTTGGGAGACAAGCGGTGACTTTATCAAGACTGACAGCATGCGCGCTGGCCACACTGTGCATCGGCAGCGTTCAATCGCACGCCCAGGATGTAGCCGACTGGAGCGGCTTTTATGCCAGCGTCTTTGGCGGCTATGCGCTCGATACCGAAGCCTCTTCGGGCACGACGCTGGGCCCATCGGATCTGCCTCTCGGCGGGGCGGCCAGTGTCACCATCGAACGGTCTAGCGGCAGGATCAACGGCCCCTTCGGCGGCATTGCCGGCGGATACAATTATCAGCATGACCGGCTGGTCATGGGCATCGAGGCCAGCGCGGGTCTTGGCGGATTTGGCAAGGCAAACGCTTACGGCGTTCAGCTTGAATATATTAATGG
>JAAZLP010000193.1 GCA_012799265.1 Phyllobacteriaceae bacterium
GCTGCCGCATCGTCGATGCCAACCTTCTCCGCCCTGCCGGTCCCGGCGTGGACGCGTTCCTTGATGAAGGTTTCGGTCATCGCCGTCAGCGAGTTGATACCGCCATTGATCCAGAGCGCGGTGTCGAGGCAGTGCGCCAGAAGGTCACCGGTGACCCCGGAGCCCGCGGCTTCCACATCCAGCCGCCAGGTGGCCGCGCCACCCTGCGGCACATCGGGAGAGTCCAACCTTGATTGCACGATCAACATCTCTGACATCGCGACCGTAACCAACCGCAGCCCCAGTCACCTCGCGAGGATGTTCCGCAGCGAGATCGGCATGCCGCCGCACCGCTACCTGATCATCCTGCGTATCAACAAGGCTCAAAGACTGCTCGCCAAGTCCAGCATGCCCATTGCAGAAATCGCCATCGAGTGCGGCTTCTCCCATCAGGAGCACCTCACCCGCCTGTTCCGTCGGCACCTCGGCACGACCCCGGCGGCCTATCGGCGGTCGAAGCAGAATTGACGGGGAACAGGCATCGGCCGATGCCTGGTACTGCCGCTGTACATCGTTACAGGTTAAAGTCGCCGGCGGCTTCAGGCTGATAGAGCACACGCTCAATAACAACCCTTCGAGGTCGGTCGTCGAGCACCCAGTCGATCACGTCCCCCTCCTTGTGACCGAGGATTGCGGCGCCCAGGTCGCTCAACACCGAATAGCGGCCAGCGCGCTCATTGGCATCGTCGTGATAGACCAGTGTGACCTCCCTGGCCTCGCCGTCCAAGTTCAGGAGCACTCTGGAATTCAGCGTGATCACGTGTGGCGCCACCGCCTCCGGCTCAACGACAATCGCCCGCTCGAGCTCATGCTCAAGATCGACAATGGCCGCCCCATCCTGCCAGCAAATGAGGTCAAGCAGTCGCCTCCTGTCCACCTCAGTGATGAAAATCTCTGGAGCCAGCGCCAATTCGCCCTCGCGTAGCAATCGTCGATAGCGCCCCTCATTGAGGACGAGCCTGACCAGCGTCGAGGCCTTCACCTCGACAGAAAAACCACACCGTTCAAACGCCCTTATGGATCGGTCGTTTTCGGGATGAATCCTGGCGATCACCTTTTCCGCCCGCATCTCAAAAAATGCGAGTTTAAGCGCTTCCAGGATCGTGCTGGTGCCGAGCCTGCGTCCCCAGTTATCGCGATCGCCAATCACCAGGACAATTTCACATTCCCGCCCCGTCTTGATCAGCCGGACAAAGCCTACCGGTTCATCCATCCGATCATGCGCCATAAAAAAGCGCCCGCCCTGATTGAATAAGGGCGTCAGGATAGGCAGCTGGGTCCGCTCAATCGCGTGTTCGATTAGCCGGGATACGCTGCTCCGGTCGCTGAGATGTTGTGTGACATGCTCATCTTCGAGCCAGTACATGAGCCGGTGCGCATGCGTCCGAGTGATCTCAGGACGCAGAGAAATGAAAGGCTTGTTCATTTTCGCCACCTAGGTCGCAAGAATGAAAGCCTGTCACGGTCAATGCCGTGCTGGTTCTTTCGCTATTTTTGATTGTCGGAGCTTAGCAGATAAATGCCAGCGCGGCCACGCACAGTCTCTGCATGACCTCACCCGCATTTGCCGCAGCGCATAGTCAGAAAGCGTACCGGCGTTGTAGGCGCTAATGCCGAACCCTCGGCTCGGCGTCAGCGCCTAATGTCGGCCCATATCGTTAGTACTTGCGCACCTGGCCCATTTCTGCGGCACCGCCGGAGATCTTGCGAAATTCGCTGACAGCGTCACGGGCAGCGTCGCGCAGCAGTGCAACCTCGTGCGGCCCGATGATGAAGCGATAGCCAGCATCGACGAGTTGCTGAAGCGATGCGCCGGCGCTGGGGATCGTGCCCATGATCTTGCCGGAGCGCAGGATGGCCTTCTCGGCGCGTTCGATGAGAGCACGCACTTCCGGGCAGTCGGACTGTTCCAGCTTGCCAATTGAGCCGGAGAGATCGTTCACGCCGATGAAAACGCAATCGAGGCCCTCGACAGCGCAAATCTCTTCGATGTTCTCGACCGCCGTGGCGGATTCAATCTGGCAAATGGTGAGGATATTCTCGTTGGCCTTGGCGAGATAATCCGGCTCAAGTCCGAAGGTTGAGGCCCGCACCACCGGCACAGCGTAGCCACGGCGCCCCTGGGGAGGATAACCATTGATTTACCTTGTTTTGAAAATCGCTGGACACCTCCAGCACTCTCTGCCATATGACCCATCCTTTGTGACGGCCACGCGCCGGCGCACCCTGGGCTCAACCGGCATAAGCCGAGTGCCACAGGGCACATGAGGCATCGCCCCATGCACACTCACCAAAAATCCAACCCGTAAGCACTATCGCCGCTGGTCTATCGACCCGCTTCCGCCTGCTTTCGGGATCTCCATACATGACAATTTCTGACGCTGAAGTCGCTCTGGCGACTGGCGTGCTGCGCAGCCGTGCGGCCGCACACGCAGCTATCATCGCCGGCCGCCTGCCAACGACAAGTGAGCTCGTTTCAGGCGCGCCGTTCTTCGAAAATTCATGGTCCAAGGACGTGCAAACGTGGGCCGGGACGTGGCTCGACGTGCCGGTCCGGCACAAGCGGATCGGGCAGCACGCGCAGCTGCTGCAAGTCTTCCGGGACACTCTCGACATCGAGGCGCTGACAGCACTATTTGATGTCCGGTCCGCCTTTGGCGACGATGCAGCGCGGATCGCTGCTTATGTCGTGACCTGCCCTACTGCCCCGCAAGACAATGCACGCCGAGAGCTTGGTGCCCGGCTCATTCAAGACGCGGCATTCGGTCGGCCATACGACAATTTTTACGATATCGCTGTCGGCACGTCGCTTTTGATGGGCACGTCGGCAAGGACTATGCGTGACTATTGTGACGACGGCATGCGGACACTCGGTCTTACAGCCACGTGCAGCTTCGCGCTGACCGCGGCGCGGACATCTGACATCAGCGCGGGCGACGATTTCGATCCCGAGGACCTGGAAGAAGCGAAGCGGCTTGTGCGGCTTGTCGCCGACGATGAGCCGCCGGCGCCGGCAGGACCGTCTATCGTCGTCGTGCCGAAGCTGCCAGAAGCAGCATACGGCTCCCGTCGCGAGCTCTATAAGTCATGGAACGGCATCGCTGGTCAGCCGCTGCCGCTGGTCCAGCGGGGCGATGTCGCGGCGCATCGGGCTGCCCTAGTCGCATCATGGCCGCATGCGTCGGACGTCATCGACACGATCCTGGCCGACCTTGCTGCACGTGACACTGTGCGCATTCGGCCGACGCTGCTTGTCGGATCGCCTGGCGCAGGCAAGTCCTCGCTCGCCAAGGCGCTCGCGGATCGTCTTGGCCTGCCGTGTCAGCTTGTTAGCCTCGGCGGTGCCGCAGACGGTTCACTCATGGGCACATCAGCGCAATGGTCAACGGCGCGTGAGAGCATCCCCCTGCAGCTGATCAAGAGTGCCCGTGTAGCCAATCCGATGCTGGTCTGGGACGAAGTCGACAAGGCCAGTCCAGGGCGTCAAAACGGGTCAGCGATGGATGCACTCCTGGGCTTGCTCGAAGTCGACCAGGCACGGGCATTCCGCGACCCAGCGCTCGAAGTGCCGGTTGATTTGTCTGCTGTCTCTCATCTCGCGACCGCTAACGACCTGGAAGCCGTCCCAGCGCCGCTTCGCGATCGCATGCGGGTCTTGGTCATACCCGAGCCGGGTTGGCAGCATCTGCCCATCCTGACGCGCCGCATTCTCGATCGGATCGCGAATGAGCGCGGCATCGACCCGCGCTGGCTTGAGCCTCTCGCCGGCGACGAAATGGATCTGGTTCGCGAGGCTTGGCCAGGCGGGTCTATCCGGCAGCTGACCCGCATCGTCACCGTGCTTATTGACGGCCGCGACAAGATCATCGGGAGTGCGTGATGCGTAGAGCGACAGTCACACGCGACTATCTCGTCGTCACGCTCGGCTTGGTCGCGATGCGCGCCGAAGACCCCGAAGCCAAGAGCCTCGCTGCGGCTGCCATCGTTCATCCGGAGCCGGCGACATTCCGCCAGCTACTGGACATGGGTCGCGGTAAGCCCTGGCGTGACAGCGTCGTCGAGGCCCTGGCCGAGGTAGGGATCGAGACGGTCTCTAACTTCATTGGAGGCTGCGATGGACGATGAATGGCCGGATACCGGCATCGTCCGGAATAGCGTCCGATGTGGCCGCTGCGGCGACGAAATCGAGAGCGAGCATAAGCACGATTTCAAGATGTGCAGCTGCGGTGCTGTCGGTGTCGATGGCGGCAAGAGCTATCTGCGCCGCATCGGCCGAGGATGGATTGATACGTCAATCGTTGAGCCTGTCACTACGCGCTATCCCGGCAAAACCGGATATTGAATAGCGACCAAACAAAAAGCCCGGCGGACCAATGTCTACCGGGCTTTCCCTGGTTCCGAGCGCAGCTCAGAAGCGGTCACTGGAGGTCACCAGCGCCGTATATAATCAATGGTTTACAGCATAGATGACGCGCCGGCAACTACACTGTGAGTTGCCGGGTAGTCAACGAGGCCAGACATTGCCGAAAAACGTTTCCCAAACA
>JAAZLP010000194.1 GCA_012799265.1 Phyllobacteriaceae bacterium
CATAGTGCCTGATTGCCGCATTCGTTTCCTCGCGAACAGGATCGCCCTGACGACAGATATCCATCAGTCTGGCATCTAGTCCGCTCTGCCGGCCGAAGCGGTCCGCAAGGCGGATTTTGAGTCGCAGGCCGAGCGCGAGGATACGCTTGCTAAGGGTTATGGCATTGTCCAGTCGCTCAAGATTGGACACGCCATTGGTCCACAAATCCTCGACGCCAAAAGAGGTGTCGCCACCCGATGCATAAAGCGTCCGGCCGAGTTCGAGACGCATCTCCTCCACCATGGCTTGCATGAGCTTGGGCCATTGAATGAACGCCACGTCGTCCGGCCCCGACTGTCCGTCAGTCGGCAATCCCGTTACCATGCCGCTAAGCAGCCACTTGATCCGGCCCAGTTCCGCTGAAGTGCTGAACAGTAGCGCCTCTTGCACTGCTGAACTGCGGACTGCCAGCAGCGGTAAGAGGAAACTAGCTTGCGAATAGGGAATTGGGCCATCTTCGCCCATGGCCAGCAGGGGGTTGCCTGAGCGCCGCCCAAGTTGCGTGTCGATCTCCGCCAAGAACTCAATGTAGCTGGTGTGAAGCAAGGCGACCGTTTCTGGGATGGCTCGAAAGGATACCGGCCATTGCGCGCCGTCACCCTTTCCGCTGGCTGCGGCGCCCTCAATATGGCTTAGCGCCGCCGCCGGCACGCCGCCGCTTTGCCGAGCGTAGTCGAGCATGCCGATTTCGGCATGCCCCAGCGCGATGTCGGAGCGCATGCTATCAAGCTGCATAGCCCAGAGCACAGCAAGCGGCTCCGCAATGCTGGCCGCATAGCCCAGATGCACGAAGGAGCCATTTATCAGAGCCATGCCTTCGCCGCGACGCAAGTCATACGGGGTTCCGCGCCGTGCCAGGTGGTCCAGCACGGAGCGTGCCCAATGAGCCCCGGGAATAACGTCGCCGCAGGAGTATGAATTCTGCACCGGCACAGAAGGCCAGAACTCCTCGTCCTCGAATGCCTCCAGCAAGGCTTCGTAAAGCGGCGCTGATAGCGTCGTTCCGCCATGGCTCAACTGCTGCAGTTTCGTCGCCATTATTGTCAGCGCCACCTCCGGTTCATAACTCGGCGCGTCAGAAATAGTGTGGCTGTCGATTAGCTCGCGCTGGAAGCGCGTTGCCGCGTCTTCTTCCAGGAGGTGGTCATCACGGTGGCCCGAGAGTGTATTGAAGCCATAGATTTGCGCGTGGGGATTATCGTCAAGGTAGGTCAGCACAGCTTCATAGCTCGATGCCACACGCCCCTTGCCTTCGATCCATTCCGACGCCGCGAGGCGGCTGGCTACCGCATCGAGAAGTGTCCTCAGACGGTTCAAGCGCGCCTCCGGTTGGTGAGCCCCACCGCGGCGATCAACACGATCACGAAGGCCACCCATTGCATGAGGTTGGGGGAAATATGCAGGCCTAGCGAGAACACGCCTGGGATACCGTCATCCACCAGATGCGGCTCGCTTAGC
This sequence comes from Phyllobacteriaceae bacterium, assembly GCA_012799265.1. GTDB lineage: Bacteria > Pseudomonadota > Alphaproteobacteria > Rhizobiales > Devosiaceae > Devosia. Next base: position 1,499 of record JAAZLP010000194.1, read on the forward strand.
GCGAACCAACTTATGTTGAGCAGCAGGTCGAAAATTTGTAAGGCGCCGATCATCACAATTCCCACCTGTAACAGCTTCTGCCCGCGCATTTCGAATAGGGCTGCG
>JAAZLP010000195.1 GCA_012799265.1 Phyllobacteriaceae bacterium
CGCAAAACGGCCAGGTCCGTCTGTTGATCTTCAACCACAAGATCAACGGCAAATTCGCGCCCGTCATTGAGGGCAATGCGGATATCGGTCGCGCCGTTGATGACATGGCTATTGGTAAGGATGACGCCGCTGCTCTCCACGATCACGCCCGAGCCGAGCGAGCGGGATTCCCGCGGCCTGGTGCGGAACATCTGCTCGCCAAAGAAGCGCGAAAAGAAGGGATCATTGGCAAAGGGCGAAACAACCTGCTGCTCGATACGCGTCGCATAGACGTTGACGACCGAGGGCGACACCGCCTGAACCACTGGCGCGAAGCTCAGTTTCACCTGCGCGTCGCTTTCAGGAACAACGCGCTCCGCCTGGGGCTCAGGCAATGCCGTTTGAGCGACAGAAGACGACACCCCGTTCCAGGGCCCCAGGGCCAGCGTGCCACCCACGGCCAACGCACCCAGTGCCAAAATCGAAAACAGAAGCGATCTCAAAGACATACCAAGCCTTTCGGATTCTCTTTGCGATGTGAATCTAGCCCATTGATAGCGCAGACGAAAACGCTGGAAATCTGTCACGAAAATGACGCTTCAGCATTGTTCGATCTCTATCGAAATATTCGTTTGCGTGGGGGGGCAATCGTCCCTATATGCAGCGCTCAATTTCGCCCCACCTCTCCAGCCCCGAAAGGCCTGTTGTCCAATGACCGACGAGCCGAAGACCGTGTTCGCCAATACGTCCGCACTGATTGCGGCCGAGGCGCCGGACTATCCTTCTTTTCTTTTTTCGGAGCGGGAGTTCCGCAAGGCCATCAAGGTCTTCAAGAAGGGTTTTGACGGTCTGCTGACCTATGCGGTCAAGTGCAACCCGTCGCCGCACATCATTGCCCAGCTGCATGCTGAGGGGCTCAAGGCGTTCGACGTCGCCTCGAACACCGAGATGGAGCTCGTGCGCGACTACGCGCCCGGCGCCGTCATGCACTACAACAACCCGATCAAGTCGAAGCGCGAAATCGCGCGCGCCTATGAAGAGTTCGGCGTCCGCTCCTTCACCATCGACCATCCGCAGCAGCTCGATCAGCTGGCGTCCGTCGTGTCGCCCAGCCGCGACGTCGAAGTGACTACCCGCTTCAAGGCCGGCAAGGCGCTCAAGTCCTATGACTTCGGCATCAAGTTCGGCGTCATGGAACAGGGCGCAGCCGAGATCGTCACGGCCGTTGAAAAGATGGGCTATACCCCCAGCCTCTGCTTCCACGTCGGCAGCCAGTGCGAAGACGCGTATGCCTATGAGCGCCACATCGCTGCGGCCGCCCGCATCGTCGAGGAATCCGGCATCGAGCTCAAGCGCCTCAATATTGGCGGCGGCTACCCTGCCCCCTACCCGACCAGCGAAGCGCCGCCGATGGACCACTACTTCGAGACCATCTCGAACGCCGTGTCCGATCACTTTGGCAAGAACAAGCTGGAGCTCATCATTGAGCCGGGCCGCGCCCTCGTGACCTCGTCCACCTCGCTGCTCCTGCGCGTCAAGCACCAGCGTGGCGGCCAGGCTGTCTATGTCAATGACGGTGCCTATGGCGCACTGATGGAAGTAAAGTTCATGCACTTCACCCCGCCAGTCCGCGTCTGGCGTGGTCCGCGCCTGCATGACAACAATGGTGAGTTCAGCGAATTCACCATCTGGGGCCCGACCTGCGACAGCTATGACGTGCTGCCCCAGGTCTTCACCCTGCCGGCTGACATCGACGAAGATGACTGGATCGAGTTCGGCCTGATGGGCGCCTACACCCAGGCTTCGCTCACGCCGTTCAACGGCTTCGATCGCCGCGACCAGTACTGGGTTGACGAAATCTACACCGGCAAGGACATGGCACCGGCCGAGTAAGCTTAGCCAATCATTTGATAGGCCGCTCCGGCATGCCGGGGCGGCTTTTTCATTTCGGGGGTCCTAAATGGCTGATTTCCCGCCGCTCGAAAGCTTCGGCCAACGGATCATGGTTCTCGGGCCAACCAATGCCGGCAAGTCCACCTTCACCGTCGCTTTGGCCGAAAAGCTCAACGTGCCTGCCATCCATCTGGATCGCTACCGGCACCTGCCGAACACGCACTATGTGGAGCGGCCCGACGCCGAATTCTTTGCGCTGCACGACGAAGCCATCACCTGGCCAGGATGGGTCATGGACGGCAGCTACTCTAAGGTAATGAAACAGCGCATCGCCCGCGCCACCGGTATCATCGTCCTCGATGAGACGCTTTTCACCCGCACGCTGCGCTATATCCGCCGCACGCTCTTTCCCGCCAGCCGCGTGGGCGCCCTTGACGGCAACAAGGATCACCTGACGCTGGAAATGTTCCGCTGGCTCTGGAAGACGCGCAACAAGTCAGAAGACACCCGCAGGATGGCCGCAGCGACCGGTCTGCCCACGATCTTCACCCGCAACGCTGCTGAGACGAATGCGCTCTACGATGCGTGGGGCCTCACGCGGCCTTAGGCAACTTGACCAGGCCGAGGCGGATCGCACTCTCGGCAGCGCTCAGTACCGCCTCCTCGACGCTCCGCAGCGGCCGGCCAAGCAAGGCCTCACCCTTGCTGGCGTCGTAGTGCTTCTCATTTCCCACATCATTGATGATCTGGCGCACAGGACCGCCGAACACCACCAGCGTCTTGATGATCCAGTCGGGCACCGTCTTGAGCGTGATCGGATGGCCTGGATAGGCACGGCGCAAAATATCCGCCACCTGATCGAACCGTTGATAGGGTCCGGTGCAGAGATAACGCTCGCCGATGCTCTCAGGCTTTCGCAGGGCTGCAACATGCATCTCCGCCACATCACGCACATCGCTGATGGCAAACCCAATCCGCGGCATGGCCGGCGTCGACCCGTCCAGAAGGCCCTGGACCAGGCCAATCGAAATGGATGTGTCCGCGTCTGTCGCCGGTCCCAATATTGCCCCGGGATGGATTGTCGTGAGCTCCATCCCATTCGCCTTCGCGAAAGCCCAGGCCGCCCGCTCGGCCTTGGTCTTGCCAATGCAATAGGCCCAGGAGTGCCTCATGCCCTCCAGGTTGGTGAAATCCGCCTCAGAATAAACCCACACACCACTCGTCTGCCCATGGCCGTAGCCAACCGTAGCAATCGATGAGGTCATGATCACCCGGCGCACCCCTGCCGCATGCGCGAACCTCAGTACCCGCTCCGTCCCCTCTACG
>JAAZLP010000196.1 GCA_012799265.1 Phyllobacteriaceae bacterium
AAATCTCCGGCATCCCCCAGCGGCACCGACGGCCTCATCGCCCTCGCCCTGGCTGACGCCGCGCTGAAATCCGTCCAGGAGGGCAGGGCCGTGAAGGTCAGCGAGATTACCGGTCGCTGGCTGACAGGAGCGTCTTTCAGGGTCGATGAACCCTGATTTGCGGCAATCTCGCGCTGGGTATATATTGTACCTCTGCCAACCGAGGTGCCTGCCATGAAGGTTGAAAAGTGGGGCGACGGTCTCGTCGTCCCTGTTCCCGACGATGTCGCGAAGGCGTTGGATCTCAAGCCCGGCGATGACGTCAACTTGGTCATCAAAACCGAAGAACCGCGCAAAGCCGTAACGCCCGAAGAGCGCGCGGCGGTTCTACGATCGATTGCAGCGCTGGCGCGACCTTTGCCGCCCGGTTGGAAGTTCGACCGTGAAGAAGCGAATGAGAGGGGAAGCCGGGTGTCGTATTTCTCGATACTAACGTTCTGGTCTACGCCTTCAGCGATGATCCCAAGATGCCCGCCGCGCGCCGCTTGCTGGACAACGGTTTTATAGGCTCAGTACAAGGCCTGAACGAGTTTTCAAACGTCGTTCGCAAGCGTTTCGGGTGGCCTTGGGAGGAGATTGGCCTCGCCACGTCCTCAATCCAAGCACTTGCTAAGCAGATGGTGCCGACTCTCTTAGATGACCATAGAGGCTCCCTCCACCTCGCCCAGCGCTACCAGCTCTCGGTGTATGACGCCCTCATGCTCGCGATTGGCCTGCGGGCCGGCTGCACGACCTTTTACTCTGAAGACATGCACCACGGCCTGGTCGTCGAAGACCGGATGACCATCCTCAATCCGTTTCGCTGACTACTTCAGCAGCCTCTCATGCTCGGGGGCATTGTGGAATTTCCACACGCGCTTCGGGCCGGCCATGACGTTGAGATAGTAGCTGTCATAGCCCGCAACCGTCGCCACGGGGTGATAGCCGCGGGGCACAAGGGTCACGTCGCCATCTTCCACCGCCATTGCCTCATCGAGGCTTCGGTCATCGGTATAGACGCGCTGGAAGGCGAAGCCCTGGGGCGGGTTGAAGCGGTGGTAATAGGTCTCTTCGAGCTGGCTCTCGTGGGGCAGGTTGTCCTGATCATGCTTATGCGGCGGATAGGACGAGTTATTGCCATTGGGCGTGATCACCTCGACGACCAGCAGGCTGTTCGCCGCGCCGTCATCCTCCGGCATGATGTTATGGACGTGGCGCACATTGGCGCCCTTGCCGCGGGTGATCCGGGGATGTGTTCCCGGCGGAATGACCTTGGCGTGAAAATCGCCCCCGCCCGGCGCCGAACAGATTGCCAGTTCGAGATCGGTCGTTGCGTCCACGGCCCAGTTCCGCCCCGCAGGCACATAAAGCGCCCAAGGCGCGCCTTCAAACGGGCTCATGCGTTCGCCCAGCTCGCCAAAATCCTCGCCCGCCACCGCGAAGTGCCCCTTGCCCGAGACAATGACGAGGCAGACCTCGCGATCCTCGGTGGCTTCGCCATAGGCCTCGCCCGCGCTGAGGCGGTGGAGGCCGAAGCCGACATGCGTCCAGCCCGCCGAGGCGGGCGTCACATCATGGATCTTGCCGGTCTTGCTCGTCGGCCGGACGAGGAGGGGGGATCTGCTCACTGGAATTCTCCTCCTTGGGGAAGGTGTAGAAGAAATTATAGGCCACATAGGCCAGCGCCGCCCCCACCAGCAGGGCCCAGAACATGTCCTGCGAGTAGAACAGTTCCCAGCCCAGCCAGAGCGTCAGGAACACGGCCACTGCCACGCGCCGCCACAGCGGGCGAAACCATTTGAGGTCGTTTTCTTTCAGTGCCACGTGCCGATCCCCCTGAATCTATCTGCAAAGGACTTAGCACAAGCGCCTGCAAAGACTCACCCTTTTGGAAAGCCCTGGGTCTCGACTGTGTATCCGGCGGCGTCCATGACCCGCATCAGCTCCTCATAGCCGATCTCAGCCATTTTCTGCGGCGGGTTCTTTTTCGGGTCCTGCTCGGCCTCGACGACAAACCAGCCCTCATAGCCATAATCGGCAAAGCGCTGCACGATCGCATTGAAATCAAGCGAGCCGTCTCCGGGCACGGTGAAGGCCCCAAGCGCCACGGCATCGAGAAAGCTCTGCCGGCTCCGGTCCAGCCCATCCACCACCGGGCGGCGAATGTCTTTCACATGCACATGGTTAATGCGCTTGTGGTGGTTGTCGATGGCTCGCAGCACGTCGCCACCGGCAAAGGCCAGGTGCCCCGCGTCGAGCAGGAGCGGAATGCCTTCGCCGGAAAAATTCATGAAGGCGTCGAGCTCCGGCTCGGTTTCCACCACGGCGGCCATATGATGATGATAGGAGAGGGGCATGCCCTGCTCGGCGCACCATTCGCCAAACTGGGTCACCTTGCGCCCATAGGCGCGCATCTCGCTGTCGTCCAAACGGGGCTTTTTCGCCAGCGGCACCTCGCGCTTGCCCTGAATGGAAAGGCCGACCTCCCCATAGACAATGCAGGGCGCGTCGACGGCCTTAAAGAGCTCGATCATCGGCAGGATGCGGTCTTTGTTGGCGGAGAGCTCCTCATTGACCAGCGTCCCGGAGAACCAACCGCCACAGAGCGTCACGTCAGCTTCGCGCAGGATCGGCAGCATTTCCTTTGGATCCTCGGGAAACCGCCGCCCCTTTTCCATGCCGGTAAAGCCAGCCTCGCGCGATTGGCGCAGACATTCCTCCAGCGACACGTCATCGCTCAGTTCCGGAAGATCGTCATTCCACCAGGCAATTGGCGACATGCCCAACTTGGCCTTCATTCACTTCGCTCCCGCGCTCTCCGGCGCCGTTCAAAAATTCCGCATGCAGACGGGCCTCAGCCCGCCCGCTGTCCTTTCAGTGCCGCCACATAGGCTTCGCGCGCCGCGATGACGCTTGGGCGCTCGCTCACCTCGGGTACGGCCACATCCCACCAATGCCCACCGGCATCGGTTGATATCAGCGGGTCGGTGTCGATGACAAAGACATGGACCCCACCGGCGCTCTCGGTCTCTGCCAGCGCCGTCTCCAGCTCGGCCAGCGAAGCCACCTTGCGCGCCTTCGCGCCCATCGAGGCGGCATGTGCGGCGAAATCCACGCTTGGCATGACTTCATGTTTTGTGTCGCGGAAGAGATTGTTGAAGTTGGCCCCGCCGGTCGCCATCTGCAGACGGTTGATGCAACCAAAGCCGGAATTGTCGAGCAGCACGATAGTGAGCCTGATCCCCAGCATCACGGCGCTGACGATCTCCGAATTCATCATGAGGTAGGAGCCGTCGCCGACCATGACGACGACATCATCCTCAGGCCGCGCCAGGGCCATGCCGATGCCGCCGGCAATCTCATAGCCCATGGTCGAAAAACCATATTCGAGGTGGTAGCTGCCCGGCGCATTGGCGCGCCACAGCTTGTGCAGTTCACCTGGCAGGCCGCCCGATGCACAGATCACGCTGGCCTTGCGCCGCGCCCGCTGCACCGAGCCGATCACCTGCGCATCCGAGGGTAGTTCCGCATTGGATGGCGCCAGCACGGCATCGGCGTCAGCGATCCATTTCTCTTTTTCTTTCAAGGCCTTGAAGGTCCAGGCGGAATCAACCAGCCAACCCATCAAGGCAGCATCCAGCGCCTGAAGGCCGACACGGGCGTCCCCCACCATCGGCAGGGCATTGTGCTTGTGCGCATCAAAGGGCTGCACATTGAGCCCGATGATTTTGACATCCTCGTTCTTGAACAGCGCCCACGACCCGGTGGTGAAATCCTGGAGGCGCGTTCCCACCGCCAGCACCACATCGGCCTCTTCGGCCAGCGCATTCGAGGCCGAGCTGCCGGTCACGCCGACCGAGCCCATATTGAGCTCATGCTCATGGGGCAGGGCGCTCTTGCCCGCCTGCGTTTCCATGACCGGAATGCCGTGTTCCTCGGCAAAAGCCGCCAGCGCATCCGTCGCTTCGGAATAGAGCACGCCGCCGCCGGCAATGATCACCGGCTTTTTCGCCAGTTTCAGCGTTGCAGCTGCTGCCGCGAACTCCTCAGAGTCCGGCATGATCCGGCGGGGATTCCACACCTTCTCGGCAAAAAAGCTCTGGGGATAATCATAGGCTTCCGCCTGCACATCCTGGCAGAGGCTCAGCGTCACCGGCCCGCAATCGGCGGGATCGGTCAGCACCTGCATGGCGCGGCGCAACGCCGGGATGATCTGCTCGGGCCGCGTGATGCGGTCGAAATAGCGGCTCACCGGGCGGAAGCAGTCGTTGACCGTAACGGTGCCGTCACCAAAATCCTCTGCCTGCTGCAAGACCGGGTCTGGCAGCCTATTGGCGAAGACATCGCCCGGCAGCAGCAGCAGCGGAATGCGGTTCACATGCGCCAGCGCCGCCGCCGTCACCATGTTGAGTGCGCCCGGCCCGATGGAGGTCGTGCAAGCCATGAAGCGACGGCGGAAATTGGCCTTGGCATAGGCAATAGCCGCATGCGCCATGCTCTGCTCGTTCTGGCCGCGATAGGTCGGCAGGGTTAATTGCTCCGAATGGAGCAATTTCCTATAAAGTGAAAAAGAGCAACCTTCCCCATGTATTGCAAGGTTGCTCTTGTTGTAAGTGATAGGTTGATTTTATTCTGTTATCA
>JAAZLP010000197.1 GCA_012799265.1 Phyllobacteriaceae bacterium
AGCCGCGAGCCTTCACCCAGAATTTGTGGACCTTTTCACGAGCCTTGAAAACCTGCACAGCGACATTGCGGACTTTGCGGCCATGGCCGGTTTGCTCGGTCTGATCGCTTACCTGTTGATACTATTGTCGCCGATCGTGGCGTTGCGGCGCCTGTCGTGGACGGTGAGTCCGGCAGCGGTGCTGATCGCTGTGGTGCTCGTCGTGGGCTATGCCACGCTAGGGCTGACAAACGCCATGTTCGGCGTCTTGCCGCAAACGGCGCTGTTCGCGGCGGGCCTGGGCTACCTGATTGGTTTCTGCCGACATCTCAGGGGCGAGACAGAACAGCTTCCAGAACAGAGTCAATAGCCCCGGGCGGTCCGATGCGTTCCCGGCCGATCGCGCCGAGGCGCGCCCGTTCGGCTGGAGAGCCTAAGAGCTGCTTTAATGCGGCACTGGTTTGCGATGGTTCGGCCTCTACGACTACACGGGCGTCGCCAAATAGACGCTGCTCGTCATCGAAACGGGACTGACGGTCACGGGCGTTGCGGAAGGTGATGACGGGAATTCCAAGGCCCAATGCCTGGACGCTCGCCGTACCTGCCTGGCTCATGACGACATCCGCTGTTGCCAGAACGTTGCCCATGGCGCGGCCGCGTACGAGGTTGATAGTCAACGCGCCATCGGTGAGGGCGCCCAGATCGTCAGGCTCGCTGCTCAAAAGTGGCAAACGGTTCAAGCCTGCCGCTCGGGTCAGATCTTCGACGTTCACACTTCCAGCGACGGCGACAAAGACGTCAGGCCGCAGGTCAGCAGGCAGTTGGCGAAGAGCGCTGACCTGAAGCGCGAAGCTTTCCGCGGTTAGGGCGCGGCTCCCCGGTAGAAGCGCCACGGCAAGATCCCGGCGCCGTCGGGCGGCAGCGTCGTACTCACCTTGGGGGATGGTATCCATCATCAAGTTGCCGGGGGCACTTGCCCTGACGCCAGCCTGGCGCAAGAGTTCTGCCAGATTTTCAGCACGGCAGAAAACCTGGCGGCAGGTTTTCGCAATGACCCAGCTCTCCAGCCCCGAATAGAGGCGAGCAGCACCGGTTTTGTAAACGTCGAGATAGGTAATGCCGCGAATTCCGGTCAGCAGGCAGGCGAGGACACCGGTCATATCGCCGACAACGACGATCTGATCATATTGCCTGGCAGCAGAGCGGATAAATTTTAGCGCAGGAGGGATAATGCCCAGGCCACCATTGACGACATCGCGGCGCACAGAGCCCTTAACGTTGCGCCACCCTTCAGACGCAAGCGTGGCGCGCGGCCCGACAATCCGGCAAATATTGTCATATGACTTACCGCTAGCGATCATAGGGTAGGCTTCAACCGAAGCCGTCTCCTGCAACCTTTCTGCTATGCCCGCTGCAATGGCGTCTTCGCCATGGCCGTTTGAAATGATGAGGAAGCGTTGACGCGGCGCGACCTCACTCATGCTCACTGGCCCCGGCCGTAGCGTTCAAAGGCAGTGTGGGCCGCGGCAGCATCGACATAGGCTTCCTGCCGATCGACGCTCCAATAGAAGAGTTCTTCCAGGGGGATCGGCTTGCCGGTGATGGCGCAGCGCACAAAGGTGCCATGCTTGATCACTTCATAATCGGCATCGAGATAGCGCAGGGTCGCCTCAGACGGCGAGAAGCCCTTGTCGAAGATATTCATACGGTCGCTCCGTAGGTCTCACCGGCATATAGACCGGTGCGGGTCTGCCGTCAAAAGAGGCTGTCCTGCCCGTCGATGGTGGGTGCAGGTTTCGGCGTCTTGCGGCGCGGTGGGGCACCGACAACGGCGGCATCAGCTTCACCCTCGGCGAAGGTGAGATGCAAGGCGTCTCCTGGACGCAGGCTGGCGGCGCTGGTGACAACCTTACCATCCTGATCCTGCACCAAGGCATAGCCGCGGGCGAGAACCTGACGATAACCGAGGGTCTCCATGAGCTTTACCAACTGGTCGAGCGACTGGCGACGCGTGACGGCAATCTGGCGTCCGGCCTTGGCCAGGCGGGCGGCGAGCGGTTCGAGCTGGCTGCGAGAATGACGGACTTCCGCCCTGAGCGGCTGGGGTGTCAGGCGCAGGGCGGTGCGGTGGAGTGCGGTTTCCTTGCGGTCGAGCGCCGCCGCAATGGCTGGCGGCAGGCGACGGGCGCGCGGATCAAGGGTTAGGCGGGCGCGTTCGACGGTTTTGCCAAGGCCGGCTTCGCCGCGGCGTCCGAGATTGTCGAGGCGCTGGAGGAGTTCGACCTGACGCTGCTGCAGAAGGCGCGGGTGAATGCGGCTCGAGATGTTGGAAAATGAGAGACGACGACCCTGTACGAAGTGGCGGAGGGCGCCGGAGAGCTGGCTGGACGCGAGATCAAGGCTCTGGCGCTGGGTGGCGACGAGATCGGATGGACGCGGCAGGCCGGCGCCAGCGGCGCGCAGGCGATCCTTGAGGCTGGCCAGGGACCGGCGGGCGGCCTGGCGCTGGCGGGAGCCCTGATCATCGACATAGGCAATGAGTTCGGCACGGACCGGCACGGCGGCTTCAGCGGCGGCCGTGGGAGTCGGCGCCCGCATATCGGAGACGTAGTCGATCAGCGTCGTATCGGTTTCGTGGCCGACGGCGGAAATGATGGGGATGGATGAAGCTGCGACGGCGCGGACGACGGCTTCTTCATTAAAGCCCCAGAGATCTTCGATGGAGCCGCCGCCGCGGGCGACAATCAGCAGATCCGGGCGCGGGATCGGCCCGTCGGGCGCCATGGCGTTGAAGCCTTCGATGGCGTTGACGACTTCGGGGGCGCAGGTATCGCCCTGAACGCGGACCGGCCAGACGAGGACATGGCTGGGGAAGCGGTCGGCTAGGCGATGAAGAATATCGCGGATGACGGCGCCGGTGGGTGAGGTGACCACACCAATGACGCGGGGCAGATAGGGCAGCGCCTGCTTGCGCTCGCGGGCGAAGAGGCCTTCGGCGAGAAGCTTCTTGCGGCGCTCCTCGAGCAGCGCCATGAGGGCGCCTGCGCCCGCTGGCTCGATATTGTCGATGACGATCTGATATTTTGACGAGCGCGGGAAGGTGGTGAGGCGGCCGGTGGCGATGACCTCGAGGCCTTCTTCCGGCTTGAAGGTCAGGCGACCATAGCTGCCCTTCCAGATAACGGCGTCGATGCTGGCCGCATCGTCCTTGAGGGTGAAATAGGCGTGGCCGGATGAGTGCTGGCCGCGGAAGCCGGAGATCTCGCCGCGCACGCGCACATGGCCAAATTCGTCCTCGACCGTCCGCTTCACCGCCTGGGCGATCTCGGAGACGGTGAATTCGCTGGCGTTGGTCAGAACCTGAGACATGGTTCTGTGGTGCGCCAAACTGGGATTCGGGTCAACCGCAAGCCGGGTTTATTCGGCGGCTTCTGCAACGGCTGGCGGCTCAAGATTGCCCATGGACTGGACGATGTGGTTGGCCAGCGCATCATAGATGCCGCCATAGGCGTGGCTGGCGCGCATCAGGGCGATTTGCGCATCGGCGAGGCGCGGCAGGCCGTGTTCATCGCCGATGACGCGCATGCCGGGCTGGAGGGCGCTTTCCGGCAGGAAGCCAATGGCGAGATCGGAGAGCACAGCGGAGGTGATGGCGGTGGCGTTGGACGAGGTATAGGCGATGCGATAGTCGCGACCGGTGCGATCAAGCTGGTCCATCGCGTCCTTGCGCCACATGCAGTAATTGGGCCCGGACGCGATGGCGAGGGGTTCATTGGCGAGCGCCCTGCCGCCGTGGCTTGCCACCCAGAACATGCGCTCGGTGCGGAAGAGCTCACCGAAATTCTGGTTGGTGCCCTGGGTGAAGACGATGAGGTCGTAACGACCATTCTTCATGCCATCCAGCAATTGCTCGGAAGCCATGCAGGCAACGTCAACAGCGATCTTGGGGTGGGTGCGCTGAAAGCTGGAGAGAATGACCGGCAGGAGACGCACGGCATAATCATCCGGCACGCCGAAGCGGATGGAGCCGGCGAGGTCGCCATCGTTGAAATGGTCGAGGATTTCCGCATTGGTGCGCAGCATCTTGCGGGCGCGCTCATAGAGCACTTCGCCATGATGGGTGAGCGTGACGCTGCGGCCATCACGGGAGAAGAGCGCGTGGCCGAGGCGCTCTTCGAGGCGCTTGATCTGCATGGAAACGGCGGACTGGGTCTTGTTCACGCGGCGTGCGGCCTCGGTGAAGCTGCCGCAATCGGCAATTGCGCAGAAGCTCTGCAACTGATCGAGGTCGAGGGGCGCCGCCATTTTCCATCACCCAGATTGATCACTTGGATGAAATCTATTTGTTAGACGAATGGAAGTCCAGAGGGCTATCTTGCTGATCGTCGATGCAGCACGCGTCGAGATCGCCGCCCTCCCCCGTGGCGAAAATCCTTTTGGAGAAAGAACATGGCTCTCTCGCTTTCCAGCGAGCGGTCACTTGCGGCCGGCTCGCACGCTCATTCCACGCGCGGTTTCACCGCCTGGATTGCCCGCATCGTCGCGAACCGTCGCCGTCAGGCTGCGCTGAAAGACATGATGGCCATGGATGACGCGCTGCTGCGCGATCTGGGGGTGACCCGCGGCGATATCGCGGACGCCATGCAGGCACGCGACGGCGTCACCCCCGGCATGATGTTGCATGCCGCCCGCGCGCGCAGCGCCAGGAGCTGACTTCTCGAATTGGCAGCTACCGCGCGGTAGCTGCCCTCCCCGTTGGTCCGATCACGACGAGTGCTCGTGCCATCTCCCGGGCCGGTTTTGCCGCTGGCCTGTTTCCTGACTGACTTGCCGGGCCGTGCACTGCACGCGCCCGGTTTTTTTGTGCCTTACCAGACCCACTCGGCGAGGAGCGCAAGGGTCATGGCGATGCCGACATAGTGGTTGTTCTTGAAGCGGATCAGCGGATTGTTCGGCGCTTCGGCATCAAGCGTATAGAGCTGCCAGGCGAGAAGGCCTGCCGGGACCAGCGAGAGCGTGGCGAAAAGCCAGCTGCCACCCGCGGCCAGAGAGGCGATATTCCAGAGGACGAAAGCGCCGGCATAAAGGGCTGAGACGGCGATACGGACATTCGCGCCAAAGAGGCGAGCGGTGGATTTGACGCCGACCAGCGCATCATCCTCGACGTCCTGAAGGGCATAGATGGTGTCGTAACCGATGACCCAGAGGATGGTGCCTGCATAAAGAAGCACTGGCGCCCAACCGAGACCGCCGGTCTGACTGGTCCAGCCGACCAGCGCACCCCAGGAGAAGGCGAGACCCAGGAAAAACTGCGGCCACCAGGTGATGCGCTTCATGAAGGGGTAGATCGCCACCAGCACCAGGGAGGCAACGCAGGCCCAGACCGTGAAGCGGTTGAACTGGAAGAGAATGACCGAGGCGAGAAGCGTCTGCGCGATGAGAAAGTAGAGCGCTTCCTTGGCCGTCACCTGACCCGAGGGAATGGGCCGCGAGCGGGTGCGGGCGACTTTCATATCGATGTCGCGATCGACGATGTCATTAAAGGTGCAGCC
>JAAZLP010000198.1 GCA_012799265.1 Phyllobacteriaceae bacterium
GAATCACAAACCCCCAGCAGTACGCTAGGGGTTTGTCAGCAGTCTGAGGGCCACCGTAAGGTGGCCCTTTCAGTTTTCGGTGGGCCGCGCCCTGCCCTGTTTGACCTCTGAACGCCTGGCCTTGCCCTCGAGGCGACGGCGTTTGGACGCAAGCGTCGGTCTTGTGGCGATACGCGGTTTCGGCGGATAGGCGCCCTCTTTGAGGAGCGCGACAAGCCGCGCCAGCGCCTCGGCGCGATTGAGGGGCTGATCGCGATGCGAATTGGAGATGATGACGATAACGCCATCCTTGGTGAGGCGACTGCCGGCCAGCGCCTCAACGCGGCGCTTCATCGGCTCGGGGATATTTGGTGAATTGGCAAGATCGAAGCGCAGTTGCACCGCGCTCGCAACCTTGTTGACGTTCTGCCCGCCCGGCCCGGAGCCGCGGACAAAGGTCTCCTCGATCTCGGAAGGATCGATGGAGACAGAGCGGGTAATGGCGATGGGGTCAGCCATGTCCCGCTCCTCTCTTAGCGCTTCCAGCGACCGGTGAAGTAAACTTCCTCGTCGTGGATGATCCGGCCCTTTTCCGTGGTGCGGAACTTGCCGGGTTCGACTTCCTCGACCCATTGCTTCTTCAGCATGCCGGCAAAAGTCTTTTCACCGATATCCTTGAAGTCATCCGGGCCAAGGACCTTGTCCTCGCCCATATGATAAAGGGCCTTCATCTCACGATTTGATGGACGCTGCGGCATTAGGCGGCTGCCTCAGCCTTCTGACGCAGATCCGGCGGGGTCGCTTCAGCCACGAGCTCAGCAAGAGCCTCGGCGAAGGGGCGGACCTGCTGGCCTTCGGTGCCGAGGCGGCGGATGGAGACGTTGCCCTCTTCGGCTTCGCGCTTGCCGACCACGAACAGGAGCGGCACCTTGCCGACGGAGTGCTCGCGGACCTTGTAGTTGATCTTCTCGTTTCGCGTGTCGATTTCGGCGCGAATGCCGGCTTCGCGGAGCTGGCGTACGAGCTTTTCAGCATATTCGTCGGCTTCCGAAACGATGGTCGTCACCACAACCTGGGTCGGGGCCAGCCACATCGGCAGCTTGCCTGAGCTGTTTTCGATCAGGATACCGATGAAGCGTTCGAAGCTGCCCAGAACGGCGCGGTGAAGCATGATCGGGCGATGCTTGGCGCCGTCTGCACCGACATATTCGGCATCGAGACGCTCAGGCAGGTTCGGGTCAACCTGCAGCGTGCCGCACTGCCAGTCGCGACCAATGGCGTCGGTCAGAACGAATTCCAGCTTGGGACCATAGAAGGCGCCCTCGCCCGGGAAGACGGTGTAGTCGTGCCCGGCGGCCTTGCAGGCATTGCCCAGCGCGGCCTCGGCGCGATCCCAGCTCTCTTCCGAGCCGATGCGCTTTTCCGGACGCGTGGACAGCTTGATGCGCCAACCTTCAAAGCCGAGATCGGCATAGACGCTGGCCAGAAGGTCGATGAACTTCTTGGTTTCAGCTTCGATCTGGTCTTCCGTGCAGAAGATATGCGCGTCGTCCTGGGTGAAGCCGCGAACGCGCATGATGCCATGCAGGGCACCCGACGGCTCATAGCGGTTGCAGGAGCCGAATTCGGCCATGCGCAGGGGCAGATCGCGGTAGGACTTCAGACCATGGTTGAACACCTGCACGTGGCAGGGGCAGTTCATTGGCTTCAGCGCGTTAATCGCCTTGGTCTTGGCATGCTCCTCGTCCACTTCGACGATGAACATGTTCTCCTGGTAGTTGTCCCAGTGACCCGATTCTTCCCACAGCTTGCGGCTGACGACCTGCGGCGTGTTCACCTCGACATAGCCGTCGGCGCGCTGCTTGCGGCGCATATAATCCTGCAGCGCGACGTAGATGCTCCAGCCCTTGGGGTGCCAGAAGACCTGGCCCGGGGCCTCTTCCTGCATGTGGAAGAGGTTCATTTCGCGGCCAAGCTTGCGGTGATCGCGCTTTTCGGCCTCTTCCACCATGTGGAGATAGGCTTCCAGCTCTTCCTTGGTCGCAAAGGCCGTGCCGTAGATGCGGCTAAGCACTTCGCGATTGCTGTCGCCGCGCCAGTAGGCGCCGGCAACCTTGGTCAGCTTGAACGCCTGGCCGACATCCTTGACGGTGCGCATATGCGGACCGCGGCAGAGGTCCATCCACTGGCCCTGCTTATACATCTTGATCGACTGGTCAGCCGGGATGGCGTCGACGAGCTCGACCTTGAACGCTTCGCCCTTGGCGGCGAACCATTCCTTGGCCTGATCGCGCGTCCACACTTCCTTGGTGAAGGCAGCGCCACGGTCGATGATCTCGCTCATCTTCTTTTCGATGACGCGCAGCTCGTCTTCGGTGAAAGGACCAGCTTCGCGATAGAAATCGTAATAGAAGCCGTTCTCGATGACAGGGCCGATGGTGACCTGCGTATCGGGCCAGAGTTCCTGCACGGCCTCGGCCAGCACGTGGGCGGCGTCGTGACGGATGAGCTCGAGCACGTCCTTGGAGCCGGAATCGCGCGTCACGAACTCGATCTTGCCGTCTTCGTTGAGGGCATCCGAGAGATCGGAGAGGACGCCATTCCACTTCATGGCGACCGTCTTCTTGGCGAGGCTCTTGGAGATCCCTTCAACGATCTCGGTGCCGGTAGTGCCGCGCGAATAGTCGCGAGCAGCACCATCGGGGAACGTCACCTTGATCGACATTTTGGAAACTCCGGAAAAATTAAGGGCTCGCCATCCACCGGCGAGAGGTGGACGGATTAGCACGAATAGGAAGGATTTCCAGCCATTACTTGCCGATCAGGCCGGCAGTTCCTCAAATTGAGGCAGGTCATCCCTGATCTCGTACCATGGC
>JAAZLP010000199.1 GCA_012799265.1 Phyllobacteriaceae bacterium
ACAAGGGCTATTACAATCTCGGTGGGCAGTGGTGGGCCTCGCCGATCGCCGTCGAAACCCGCGCGCTCTACTATCGCAAGGACTTCTTTGAAGCTGCCGGGATCACGGCGCCACCCGATACCTGGGAAGAACTGCGCGAGGCGGCCAAGAAGCTGACCGAAGCCACGCCCGACGGCACCTATGGCATGGCGCTCTCGACCAGCCTTGATTACTTCACCGTCCACAATTTCATGAGCGCCTATCTCGGCTATGGCGCGCGCATGCTCAATGACGACGGCACCTGCGGCTTTGACTCGCCGGAGTTCAAGGCAGCGCTCGACGTCTATACCGGCATCGCGCTCGATGGCTCGACCCATTCCGACGCCGCCAGCATGAATGGCGACACCTTCCAGCGCGGCTTCCTCGATGGTCGCTACGCCATGATACTCATGCACCCGAGCCTTTATCGTGATCTGCAGACCGAAAAGCCCGAATGGCTTGATCAGGTCGACATCGCCAAGGTCCCGGCCGGGCCCGCAAACCGCTCCGGCTTCCTCGGCGGTTGGCCCCTGGTGATGTGGGATGCTTCGGCCAACAAGGAAGCGGCTGGCAAGTTCATCATGTACGCAACCCATGGCGAGGCCTTCAAGGATCTGGCCGTTGCAGGTGGCTTCATCCCGGGCAGCATTTCGCTGGCACAGGGCGAGCCCTGGACCGAGTTCCCCTACCCGCTCTTTGTTGAGCAGTTGCAGGACGCGCGTCCCTATCAATATCCAAGCGAAGCCATCGCCCAGATGGGGCAGCTCGAAGTCGACACTATTCAGAAGGCCGTGCAGGCCGTGGCCCTGGGCCAGAAGAACCTTGATCAGGCCGCAGCCGATCTCTGCACGGACATCAACACGGTTCTGGCGCGCTGACCTTCCGCGCTAGCGACTGCCCCGGGCGCCCTCCCCGCCCGGGGTTCCTTCTTCCGGTAGGCGTGTGGCAGGCTGAATGTCCTCTGAACTTTCCGACATGGAGAAACGTCCGCTGGGCGAGACGGCGCTGCCTTATGCGCTGATTGCCCCCGCCGTGCTCGTCTCACTGGCGATTGCGGTCATTCCGCTGCTCTATGCGCTCTGGCTCTCGTTTCAGGACTGGTACCTGCTGCGCAATCCGCAGCCGGTCTGGGGCGGGCTGATCAATTACACCGCGCTCTTCGCCGATGGCGCGCTGTGGCGAGCCTTCTGGCGCACCTGGATCTGGACCCTTGGCACGGTGGCCGTCGAAATCGCCATCGCGCTGCCGCTGGCCCTGCTGCTCAATCGCGATACGCCCGTCGCCAAGGCAGCGTCGGCGTTGATCCTCCTGCCCTGGGTCATGCCCTTTATCGTCCTCGGCTATGGCTGGCGGTTCCTGCTCGACAGCGAAGTCGGCGCTGCGCATGCTTTCCTCCAGACCATCGGCATTGCCGGCAATAGCTCCGTGCTGAACGATCCCAATCTCGCGCTCTGGGTGATCATCTTCATCTCGGGCTGGAAGGGCATGCCCTTCATGGTGCTGGCGCTGCTGGCGGCGCTCAAGTCCATCCCGTCCGAACTCAATGAAGCCGCCGCCATGGACGGCGCCGGGCCATGGGCTCGCTTCGTCAGCATCACCCTACCCTCGATCCAGAACACCATGCTGGTGATCGGGCTCGTGCTCGGCATCCTCGCCTTTTACAGCTTTGACCTCACCTGGATCATGACCCGTGGCGGCCCGCAGGACGCGACCACCATTCTCGGCATCTCCATGTACAAGGCCGTCTTCACCGACCTCCGCCCCGCCTATGCCGCCGCGATCAGTGTTGTGATGATGCTGGTGCTCGCCGTTGCCGCGCTGCTCTCCCTGAGATTGCGGAGGCGCATGTGAGCGACCGGACAAAAAATCTGCTGCTTGATGCGCTGACCATTGTCGTGCTCGGCGTCCTGCTCTTGCCGATCATCTGGGTCTTCATCGCCTCGATCCGGCCAGACGCCGACATCATGACCAAGAGTCTCATTCCGGCGCGGGTCACCTTCGAGCATTTCGCGGCCATCTTTGCGCGCAGCGATTTTCTCATCGCGCTCAGGAACAGTCTCATCGTCGGCACGATCGTTTCCGTCTGCACCGTGCTCATCGCGGTGCCGGCCTCCTATTCCTTGAGCCGCTTCACCTATCTCGGCCGTGACTTTTTCGGCTTTCTCATCCTTGCCACCCAGATGCTCCCGGCTGTCGCCGTGTTGGTGCCCATCGTCGTCTTGATCCGCTCGCTGGGCCTCACCAACACGCTGACGGCCCTGACCTTTACCCATCTCGCGCTCGGCCTGCCGATCGCGGTCTGGATGCTCAAGGGCTATATCGACGCCGTGCCACGCGAACTCGAGGAAGCCTCCATCATCGATGGCTCTTCCCAGATCGGCGCCATGTTCCGCATCACCCTGCCGCTGATCCGGCCCGCCGTGATCGCCGTCGGCACCTTCGCCTTCGTCCTCTCCTGGGGCGAGTTCCTGCTGGCGCTGGCGCTGATTTCCAAGACCGAGGTCAAGACGCTGCCGCTGGCGCTGCAAACGCTCTTTGATCCCTATTCCTTCTCCTGGGGCGAGGTGATGGCCGGTGGCGTCGTCATCGCCGTGCCCACCATCGTGCTTTTCCTTCTGTTCCGAAACCAACTCGTCGGCGGTCTGACCGCTGGCGGCATCAAGGGGTAATGTCCTTGTCTATCCAGACCCAGTCGCTCTATTTCACCGGCCCGCGCGCCGTCGAGGTGCGCAGCGAAGAGCTTACCGGGCCGGGCCCGGGCGAAGTGCTGCTGACGCTCGAAGTCTCCGGCATCAGCGCGGGAACCGAGCTCAATGTCTTCCGAGGCCTCGCCCCGCAATGGCGACAATCGATGGACCCCAAGACGCGGCTCTTCTCCGACGCCCACGGCTCGGACTGGCAATGGCCAGCACGTTATGGCTACGCGGCGGTGGGCAAAGTCTCGGAGCTGGGTGCTGGCGTCGACACGCTTAAGATTGGGGATCGCGTCTTCGCCTATGTACCGCATGGAGAGCATGCGGTGGTTCCAGCCAATGGCCTCGTCCCGCTAGGTGACCTCGAAGACGCGGAGATCGGCGTCTTTTTCGCCAATCTCAACACTGCCTATAATGGCGTGCTCGATGCCAACATCCCGCTTGGCGCGGATGTCGTCGTCAGCGGCCTTGGTGTTATTGGCCAGATGGTCACAAGGCTTCTCGCCCGCAATGGCGCGCGACAAATCATCGTTGTCGACGGGATCGAACAGCG
>JAAZLP010000200.1 GCA_012799265.1 Phyllobacteriaceae bacterium
AAGCCCAATGCGTCTCTCGGAAACGCCTGTGACGCACTATACGCACCCGCCGCTTCTGGGTGAGCACACTGACCAGATCCTGCAGGAACGGCTGGGCATGGACGAGGCCGGTATCGCCCGCCTTCGCGAGCAGGGCATCATCTGATTTTAGAAAGCGAGAGGCCCCGCCTCTTGGCAGAATAAGCGCCACGCAAGCCAAGTCCTGGACTTGGCTTGCAGTGCCAGGCAGTGATGGTCCTATTGGGCCTGAGCCTGCTTGCGGGCCCGGTGTTCTTCCCGCGCCTTCGCGACCATTGCTGCAAATTCAGGATTTGCCGCCTCGAGTTTGGCGGTGAGATGGGCGCGCGCCTGCGACGAGGTTGGGGGTACGATGTAGTCTGCCTCGTCCATGATGTTATCCCACTGTGCGAGGGCCGCCTCGGGCGACATGTCGTCGATCGGAATGACGACCCCCTGAGTTTCAGCCATAAACATCCGGGCCAGAAAACCGCAGCCGACATAGAACATTTCGCCCGTGACGGGACAGTCGTCATGCGCCAGGAGCGTGACAAATTTCGACACCAGCACTGGCAGCGCAAAGGGCGCCATCTTGGGGGATATGCCCTGCGTCAGGGCGTTCTCGGTGATCGAGACCGGGCCAATGATGTTTACCTTGATCCCCGACTCGGCGCCTTCGGCCGCCAGCGATTTCGTCAAGCCAATCAAGCCTGCCTTGGCGGCCGAATATGCTTGGTCGCGACGCCGGCCAAAAAAGCCGGCTCCAGAGCCCGTCATGACGATGCGGCCATATCCCTGCTTGCGGAAGTGCGGCCAGGCGGCCTGAGCAACATTCCAGCCGCCGCCAACCATCACCCTATTGAGCCGCAGCAGGTCGTCGAAGCGCGCGTCTTCAAAGGCGCCTAGGGGCGCATGGGCGCCCACACTGTGAATCACCGCGTCAATCCGCCCCCAGCGCGCAATGGTTTCGTCCATCATCTGACGGACCTGTTCGGGATCGGAGACGTCGGTGACCGAGGCCAGAGCCTCTCCACCCATCGCCTCGATTTCCCTCACAACCGAGAGGGCAGGCCCAGCCTCGTTGCCACCCTCGCCATGAACACCGACGCCATAGTCATTGACGACGATCTTGGCGCCTCGACCGGCGAGATAGAGCGCGTGTGAGCGTCCGATACCCGTCCCGGAGCCGGTGACCAGCACAACGCGATCCTTGAAATCAAGCATAGCAATCCTCCCTAAAATTCTTGCACGCCATAATGATGGACGTGACACGGTTGTTGGGAGGAGCAGTGCAAATCGAGCCGCACTCAGCACAGATGTGCTGAGCGCTGGTACGCTGCGATTTGCATTAGCCAAGGCCGCATTGCGGTTATGGCGCCGCTGCGGCCTTTGCCTATTTGACGATGAGCACCGGCACCTTGGAATGCGCCAGCACTTCGGCGGCCTGACTGCCCAGCAGCAGTCGGCCGATGCCGCGACGGCCATGCGAGCCCATGATGATGAGATCGACATCCCTGTCAGCCGCGGTGGCGATAATGGCGTCGGCGCCGCTCTGGCGCGGGACATGCAGGGTCGTGGCATCAATTCCGGCCGCTTCGACCTTGGCGCGGGCCTGATCAAGCAGGGTCTTGGCCCCTTCGGCATAGGCGTCTTCCAGCCGCGACACGATGGAGCCGGCGTTGATCGTGCCAAAGCCGCCGGCACCAATGCCGGTGGCCACGGGGTCGGTCGCGGTCAGCACGATGATCGAGCCGCCGCTCAGCCGGGCCAGTTCGATGGCCTTGTCCAGCGCCTTGGTGCCCAGTTCAGATCCGTCGGTTGCAACCAGCAGTTTTTGGAACATCATGGTCCTCCTGTCTTGGTTCTATGTGACATGCCATTATGGCGGCTCATTGATCTGTGTCATTTAGGAAGTCGGAAACGGCATTGTGAGTCCGCCATGAATCTCAACCTGCGCAATCTGCTGACGCTGTCCGCTCTGGCCTTGGTGCTGGGGAGTGGCCCCAGCCTCGCCCAGTCGGGCTTTGTCTCGGCCTATACAGACATCAATCTCGATGAGTGCCTCGTCATTGAGGCCGACGACTTTTTCGCCTCATGGTCCTGTCCCGGTTACAAGGGCTATCCCCTCATGGTGACCGAAGGCGATCTGCGCTTTGCGCTGCGCTATGGCTTCAATATCGACAAGAACGACGCTGGGTTCCAGACCCTGCCACCCTTCAACCGGCTGGGTGAGAAGCTCGAATGGCGGCTTTCCAATGCGCTGGGGCGCTGGTTCCCCATCGCTACCATTGTGCGCTATCACACCGCCGATATCGACACCGGTGAGGATAAGGGCCAGGTGCTGGTCGTGACCCAGCTCAAGGAAGGCGATACCTGCCACATCGCCTATGTCGATGCGCGCGCCAACCGGAACGCCAATGAGCTCGCGCGTCAGGCAGCCGACAAGGCGGGCAATTTCGATTGCGCCAATGACGAGGTCGAGGTCATCGGCGCCTTTACCGCCTACTGATTTTCTTCTTCTTCTTCGGCCTTTTCGCCCCGCACCTGATTGCGCAGGATGGTGCGGTCGCGGCTTGAGACGCCGATCAGCTCGGCAATGCGCCAGACCATATTGTCTTCGAGCTCGTGATTGCGACGGTCGGCGAATACCACCGTCCACATCATGCGCACGATCTCGATGCGCTCATCCATGTCGAGCTGGGTCAGCACACTGGTGAACTTGTAGAAATCGGTCGATTCGGCGTCGCGCCGGGCCGCGTCGCGGACGAGCTTTTCCACCGCAGCCTCATCGAGATCATACTGATCCATCAGCGCGCCGCGGATGGCGCTGCGCTCGGCCTCCTGCATGGTGCCGTCTACCCCGGCCAGATGCACCAGCAGCGCGGCAACAGCCAGCTTCGGATCATGCAGGTCGAGCGGTGTTTCGTTCTTGCTGAACAGGCGGGTCAGGGCCTCGAACATGGCGAGCCTCCATCGGGGCGAAAAGACAAATGCGCGCCAGGAGGCAGGCAGGTTGAGACTTAGCGATAAAGCGCGAAGGCTCAAGATAGCTGCTCAAGGCTCACGCCGTCTTGACCAAAGCTGATGCAGCCCCGCCACACCAGAGCGATGCATAAAGGACTCGACTCCTGACCGCGGTGGAGTCTAAATGTTCCTGTTTTGTTCACTTAGGTCGTGCCATGCAGACCCCCCTTCGCCAACAGCGCCTTGCGGCGCTGCGGGACATTATTGCCGATATTGAGCGCAAACCGGCATTGGCGGAGGGCCAGGCGCGGCTGGATGAAGGGGCGCATAACCAGGCCTTTCCCCGCTTGCCCAAAGGGCTGGTGCAGGAAGTGTTCGCGGATGAAAACCGCGATGCGGGCCTCAGCCTCGGCTTTGCGCTGGCGCAGTCCACGGGCCTCGTCACGTCCCGGCAGCCGAGCATTTTCTATCTCCAGCTGGCCGCCGATGCCCAGACCTTTGGCCTGCCCTATGGGCCGGGGCTCAGCTGGTTCGGGCTCGAACCCGCCCGGCTCACCATGGTGCGGGTGGCCGACATGACAGAATTTTTGTGGGCGGCAGAGGAGGTGATCTCCTGCCGGTCGGTCGCCTCCATCATCGCCGATGTGCGGGGCGAGCCCAAACTGCTCAATTTCACCGCCAGCCGACGCCTTAGCCTCCGCGCCAGCGCCAGCGGGGTTTCGATGTTCCTGCTGCGCTACGGGCATGGGCGGGAAAGCAGCGCCAGTCATCTCCGCTGGCGGCTGATGCCGCAAAAGAGTGGCCGCCATCCCTTTGACGAACGGGGGCTTGGGGCGGCGCGCTGGCGCCTGCTGCTCGAAAAAGGCCGCATTGCCGGCAATCAGGTTGAATGGTTGTTGGAATGGACGAAAAATGGTTTTGCTCTCGTCTCCCCCTCCGCAAGAACTTCTGCGCCACGCGCCACAACGGCGTTTCCTGGTACTCTACCTGCCCCATTGGCCGACCGACTATCTCAAGCGGGCTGAGCCGGCGCTGAGCGACAAGCCTCTGGCGCTTTACGAGCGGATCAAGGGTGGTTTGCGGCTCGCGGCGCTGGACCCGCATACAATGCGCGAGGGGCTGCGCATCGGCCAGAACCTTGCCGATGCCCGGGCCATCTGGCCGGATCTCGTCGTGCAGGAAATCAACCGGCCGCTCCTCAGGGACGCCTTCGAAACCTTTGCCGACTGGCATTCCAATGCCA
The DNA here is from genome assembly GCA_012799265.1 of Phyllobacteriaceae bacterium. Taxonomy (GTDB): domain Bacteria; phylum Pseudomonadota; class Alphaproteobacteria; order Rhizobiales; family Devosiaceae; genus Devosia. Next base: position 4,205 of record JAAZLP010000200.1, read on the forward strand.
GCCCCATGGTCGCCGTGCTGCAGGACGCCAATGAATTTGGTGACCTCGTGCTCGATATTACCGGGGTGAGCCACCTCTTTGGTGGCGAAGGGGCGATGCTGCGCCTGCTGCTCAAGCGTCTCAGGGATCTGGGCTATACGGTGGCCGGGGCCATTGCCCCCACCATTGGCGCCGCCTGGGCCGTCAGCCATTTCGCCCGCAGCCAGGTGGTCAGGCCCGAGGCGCTCGACGACATTCTCGATGCCCTGCCGGTGGGCGCATTGCGCCTGACGGAAAGCCAGATCGCGACCTTTACCCAGATGGGCCTGACTTCCATTTCTCAGGTGCGACAACGCTCGCGCAAGCAATTGCAGGCCCGTTTTGGCTCCGTATTGCTGCTGCGGATGGATCAGGCCTATGGCCATGTCGAAGAACGGATGACGCCGCGCCTGCCGCAAGCCGATCATCATGTCGATCGGCGCCTCGCTGATCCGATCAGCCTCATGGACGATGTGCTCCTGATCACCCATGACCTGGCCGTGCAGCTTTCCTATCTGCTTGAAGCCGAGGGCTTGGGCGCGCAGGGATTTCATCTCTTTCTCTATCGGGTCGACCACAAGGTCATGACCCTTTCGCTCAATGCGGCCCGGCTGACGCGCGATCCCCATCACATCAGCGAATTGTTCCGCCATCGGGCCCAGCGCTTGGCCGGGGATTACGATGCCGGCTTTGGTATCGACATGGTGCGCCTGGCTGCGGGCAGCGTCGAGCGGCTCGATCCGGTGCAGGAAGGCGCATTTTCCCTCGATAGCGGGCTTGAAGATATCGACCGGCTCAATGACCGGCTCTCGAGCCGCCTGGGCGTGACGGCCGTGCTGCAGACCGAACTGGTCGCGAGCCACCTGCCCGAACGGGCGGCCCGATTGGTGCCGGCCCTGGGCAGAAGCTCCGGTCAGCCCGTCGCCGCGCCGCTTTTGCAAAGGCCGCTGCGATTGCTGCCGGTACCAGAGCCGGTAGCCATGACGGCCGAAGTGCCTGATGGCCTCCCGGCTTTGATGATCTGGCGGCGCCAGACCTATCGGCTGGTCAAGGGCCAGGGGCCAGAGCGGCTGGGCGGGGAATGGTGGCGCCAGGCGTCGCGGCTCAAACTGGTCGAGCCGCCCAGGCCAAAACCGCCTGAACCTGGCGAAACGGTCAAACCGCCGCCCTATGTGCCCGATCTGCCGCTTCTTGATCCGGGAAGCGAGAGTCGGGATTACTTTGCGGTCGAAGACCAGGAAGGCCGCCGCTTCTGGGTATTCCGGCAGGGGCTCTATGGGTCAGCACGCGAACCGCGCTGGTATCTGCATGGGTTTTTCTCGTGAGTGGCATGCTGACCACAGAACCGCCCGCGCCATTGGTGCTGGAGCCCCCCTTTTATGCCGAGCTGGTGACGACCAGTAATTTCTCTTTCCTGCGCGGTGGCTCGCATCCGGAGGAACTGGTCGCCCATGCCATGGCCATGGGGATGACGGCGCTGGGCATCTGCGATCGCAACAGCTTTGCCGGCGTGGTGCGCGGCTATGTGGCGGCACGGGAAAACCAGGAGCGCAGTCCCGATTTTCGCTATCTGGTCGGCGTCCGGCTCGTCTTTGCCGACGGCACGCCTGACATCATCGCCTATCCCAGCGACCGGGTTTCCTATGGGCGGCTCTGCAAACTTTTAACCCTCGGCAATCAGCGCGGCGAAAAGGGCAGCCCCCACCTCGTCTTCGAGGATCTTTTCGGCGCCGGGACGCCAGCCGCAGAAAACCAGCAGGGACCGCTCGAGGATTTTTCCCAGGGCCAGCTTTTCATTCTCATGCCCGATGAAGGCAATTGGGCCAGAACCGAAGAGACGCTGGATCGCCTGAGCCGTCAGGCGCCGGACCGGGTGTGGATTGCCGGCGTACCGCGCTTTGATGGCCATGACCGGGCCCGGCTCAATCGCGTCAATGCGCTGGCCCGACGGCACGGCGCGAAAATGATCGCCAGCAATGATGTCCATTACCACGAGCCGGATCGCAGCATCGTGCTCGATGTGGTGACCTGCATCCGTGAGCATGTGACGCTGGAGGAAGCCGGGTTCCGGCTCAGCGCCAATGCCGAGCGCCATCTCAAACTGCCCGTGGAAATGGCCCGGCTTTTTGCCGAACATCCCGACGCCATAGCCCAGACCCAGGCCTTCATCGAGCGCATCCAGTTTTCGCTGACCCAGCTCGAATATAATTATCCCGAGGAAACCGTGGGTGATGGGGAAACGGCGCAACAGACGCTCGAACGCCTCACCTGGGAGGGTGCGGCCAAGCGCTTCCCCGAAGGGATCACCAATGAGATCAAGCGCAGTCTTTGGACCGAGCTCTGCCTCATCGCCTATAAGGGCTATGCCGCCTATTTCCTGACCGTGCATGACATCGTTAAATTCGCTCGCGAGGAAAGGGGCATCCTCTGCCAGGGGCGCGGGTCGGCGGCCAATTCGAGCGTCTGTTTCTGCCTCGGCATTACCGAGGTGGACCCGCGCAAGGCGACCCTGGTCTTTGGCCGCTTCATCTCCACCGAGCGGGACGAGCCGCCCGATATCGACGTCGATTTCGAGCACGAGCGGCGCGAAGAGGTGATGCAATATGTTTATCAGAAATATGGCGGTCGCCGCACCGGCCTGACGGCCAATGTCATTACCTACCGGTCAAAGAGCGCCATCCGCGAAACGGCCAAGGTGTTCGGTGTTTCCGACGACACCATTGTCGCGCTCAACCAGCTTCACTGGGGCTGGGGCAGCAAGCTCGACCTGCGCGATCTGGCCAATATCGGGCTCAATCCGGACGATCCGGTGCTGGCGCAGATGTTCGAGGTGGTCAAGGTTTTGCGCGGCTTTCCGCGCCATCTCAGCCAGCATGTGGGCGGCTTTGTCATCACCCGGGATTCGCTCGAAAGCCTCGTGCCGATCAGCAAGTCGGCCATGGACAGCCGCACCATCATCGAATGGAACAAGGACGATATCGAAGCGCTCAAGATCCTCAAGGTCGATATCCTGGCGCTGGGCATGCTCTCCTGCCTCAGGCGCGGCTTCGAGCTGATGGAGGCCCATTACGGACACAAGGTCGAGCTGGCCGAATTGCAGAGCGAGGAATTCCGCAGCCCCGAACTGGCGCGGCCGGTCTATGAAATGACCCACAGGGCCGACACGATCGGGGTGTTCCAGATCGAAAGCCGGGCGCAGATGACCATGCTGCCGCGCCTCAAACCGGTGCGGTTTTACGATCTTGTCATCGAGGTGGCGATCGTCCGGCCCGGGCCGATCCAGGGCGGCATGGTGCATCCCTATCTCAAGCGCCGCGACGGCACCGAGCCCTGGCAGGCCAATCCCGATGACCCGCTCGACATGGTGCTCGAAAAAACCCTCGGCATCCCGCTTTTTCAGGAGCAGGCAATGCAGATGGCCATTATCGGCGCCGGCTTTACCCCCGGCGAGGCCGACCAGTTGCGGCGTGCCATGGCCTCCTGGCGGCGCACGGGAAAGATCAATATTTTCCGCGAGCGCTTCATCAACGGGATGATGAACAATCCCAAGCGCCAATATAGCCGCGACTTTGCCGAGCGGTGCTTTTCCCAGATTGAAGGCTTTGCCGAATATGGCTTTCCCGAGAGCCATGCGGCGAGCTTTGCGCTGCTGGTCTATGCCTCCTGCTGGCTCAAATGCCATTACCCGGATGTGTTCCTCTGCGCCCTGCTCAATTCCCAGCCCATGGGCTTTTACGCGCCCAGCCAATTGGTGCGGGATGCCACCGAACATGGCGTCGAGGTGCGTGCTGCCGATGTCAACGCATCCCTCCTCGAATCC
>JAAZLP010000201.1 GCA_012799265.1 Phyllobacteriaceae bacterium
AGGAGCCACCTCCGGGCGAAGAGCCTCCTCCGGGTGAAGAGCCACCGCCGGGTGAAGAACCGCCTCCGGGTGGTGGGGGATCGGGGATCATGGATGTCGCGGAGTATCATGCGACGCTCTATTCGGCGGCCGGGATCGCCAATACGGGCGAATATCTGACCTGGCTGCCGCTCAATGGGGCGCATCACCGGCCGTTGATGCTGACGCCAAGCCTTTCGGGAGACATGTGCGCCTGGGCAACGGGGGACTTTGCCCAGCACGGGCCGTCCTCAACCGGGCTGGCGCTGGCGGAAATCGGGGCCTGTACCGACCTCGCCGGCGGATCGGTACGGATCGGTGGTGCTGTCGGCACAGCCGCTTCATGGCAGGATCTTGCGCTGGGCGGTTCCGCGCGGATGCAGGGGCAGTATTTGCTCAGCGAGATCGACTGGCAGCCGGACGGCACGCCGCTCCTGCTGTCATTGACCGGCATGATCGGCAGCTATGCCGCCAAGATCGACCGCGCCTATTCCAACGGCGCCGCGACGGCAGTCTCGACTGGCGAGACCAATGCCTATGGCGGTGTTGTGCGGGTGCGGGCGGACTGGCTGGAGGCGGCGGTTTTCGGCAATACCAGCATCAATCCCTATGCGGCGCTGGGCCTCGGTAGCCTTCACGTCAATGGCTACACCGAAAGCGGCGGGCCGTTCCCGGCGGTCTTCAATGCGCAGACGCTGGGTCATGCCGATATTCGCGTGGGTGTCACGGCTGTCACCACGTTCTCTGCCCAGACCAAGCTGAGCACGACGCTGGAAGTGGCGCACCGGACTGGCACGGCGGCAGGCGCGAGCGGCAGTGTACCGGGACTGTTCGACTTCTCCGTCGGCGGCGGAAGCTACGGGCAGACTTGGGCTCGTGTGGGGGCGGAACTGGATCACGCTATCAACGACAGCCTCTCGCTATCGACATCCGTTCATCTGGCCACCAATGGCCGCGACCCGTCGGTTTCGCTTTCCGCCGGGATCAAGGGAGCATTCTGAGTTGAAGGCAAATCTTCTTTCCGGTGTGGCAGCCTTTTCCCTGCTGCTTGGTTTTGTGACGCCGGTCATGGCGCTGACTTCGGAAGAGGTCGAGGCGGTATTGGGCGTGGTGGAGCAATTGGCCCAGGAGATGGGTGAGGGCATGGTGGCTGACGCTGCCGGCATCTTTTACGACTATGACTCGCTGGGTGCCTCGCTGATCCCGGCCGCAGGGTTCAGCCGCGATCGCTGGGTAATCGCCTATGATGCGGTGACGGCGGGGTATATGGCGACCATTCCGGAGGACGAGTTCAACGCGGTTTTCGAGGAGCCGCTGGCGACGCTTGAGGCTTCCGAGTTGCCGGAGGAGCAGAAGGCGATGTTGCGCGAGCATGTGGCGGGGCTGATCGCAGAGGCGCAGGCGGTGCGCCAGTCGGGGATGCAATATGCGGATGTGGTGCGGCCCTATGAGGACCGTCTCTATCCGTTGTTCTATGGCGAGTTCGAGGACTAGCACCCTCTTGAGGGGCAGCTTCTGGTGAGCCCAGTTGAACGGAAACGCCGCCCCAATGGGGCGGCGTTGTTGCGTCGGTGAAGCCGGATCAGAAGGCCTGGAAGCTCGTGATCATGTTGTCATAGAAGCCAAGGGTCGGCTTGTTGGTGGCATAGGTGGTGCAGGCGCCGCCGTAGAAATTGTGCTGGCAGACGGTGACCTTGGCGCCGCCTTCGAGGCGGATCGAGGAGATGGAGTCGTTCCAGCCACCGAGCAGGCCGGTCTCATTGGTGCCCACAGGGACGCAGAAATGCGTGCCGGTGTAATTGCTGCCCTTGAAGAAGCAGGCGCGGGCCGGGGCCGGTGGCGCGAGCGGGGGCGGAGGCGCGTCGCCAATACCGAAGGAGAAGGACGGGCCGCCGGGGCCAACGCTCATGCCGAAATTGATCGGAATGTCCGGCTTGGAGCTGCCGCCGCCGGAGCCACCGCCGGCATAGGCCGCGAGGTAGTTCTTGGAGACCCAGCCATCGGTGCCGACATTGCGGTCAACGAAGCACCAGGAACCCTGACATTGCTTGACGTCGACGACTTCACCGGCGCTGAGCGCGCCAACCTTGGCATAACCTGTGCCGGGGCCGGTACGGACATTGACCGAACTGGTGGCGACGCCGGGAGCGGCGATAACGGCTGAGGTGGAAACCAGGGCGATGATGGCAGCGCCAAGGGCGATACGAGTGGTGTTCATTTCTATTCCCTCACTTTGTGGGGGCTGCTCCTGCAGCCCATCTGTGAGGACAAGAAAACAACTTGGCGCTGAACTGGTGCTGAATGTGGTGTTTAGCCGATCAAAGAAAAGGCCCGCAGGAGGCGGGCCTTTTCTGAACGGATTTCAGTTGTATCGAAATCAATAGACGCGGATCGACGAGAGATTCTTGCGCAGATACTGGTGCAGCGACGGCTGGCTCTCGGTGATGCGTTCGCAATAGGACTGGAAACCGCGATCGCGGCAGATGGCGGCGCTGGTGCCTTCGACCCTGATCGATGAGATCTTGTTGTCCCAGCCCCAAAGGGCGAGGTCGGCAAAGACCTGACCAGTGGACGCGCAGAAGGAGCGGCCGGTGTAGTTGGTGCCTTCGTAAAAGCACATGCTGCCATTGGCGAGATCCTTGTAGACGCGGTCGCGATCAAAGTTCGGCCAGGACGAGTCCTTGCCGAAACTGATGGCAGCCAGATCGGCCCAACCGCGACCGCCGGGGCCGTCGACCAGGCACCAAAGGCGCTGGCAGCGGAGGACTTTTATGGGGGAGTCTTCGGCAATCTGCCCGCCGGTCAGGTCATACTGGGCGCCTGGGCCCTTGGAGAGCGTCAGGGTTTTACGGGCCCAGCCATGGCTGCCGGATTCGGAAGCAGCGAAGCTCGGCGATGCCGGAAGGACAAGCATCAGCAGGGCGATAGCAATAGAAACAAATGCGCGCATTCCAGGCTCCCGTATTAGGCGGTGGACGATAACTGCTTCGCTGCACAAAGCAAAGCGCCGCCCGGTGGGGCGGCGCAATAAGTTGAACTATCGGTTGCTCTTAGCGAACACGGACCGAAGCGATGTAGTCGTCGAAATCGCCCAGCGAGGAAGCGCTGGTCGTGTAAGTACGGCAGTTGCGGTAGCTGGTTTCCGAGCAGACCTGAACGTTGAGGCCAGCCGGGTTGCGGATGGACGAGATCCTGTCGGTCCAGTTACGCAGGTCACGCGTGTTGTCGCCTGAAGTGAGGCAGAAGCTGTCACCGCGATACTGGGTGCGCTCAAAGAAGCAGACTTCAGCGGTGGGCTGAACAACCGGCGGCCATGGCTGCGGCGGGCGCGGGCCCGGACGCGGGGGCTGCGGACGCGGCGGCTGGGGCTGGACCTGGTTGCCGACGCCGATATTGATCTGCGGGCCGTCAGGACCGCCAATGGTGAAACCGAAGCTCAGGCCGGGCTGGCTCGGATTGACCGGGCGACCACCAGCGGAGAGGTAGTTAGCCGAGACCCAGCCGTTGGTGCCGCGGGTCTGAACATAGCACCAGGAGCTCTGGCACTGCTGCACGTCGACGGCGGTGCCGCGCTGCAGCACGTTGACGACGGAATAATTGGTGCCCGGGCCGGAGCGCACGTTCACGTTCGTCGTGACGGTGCCCGGGGCAGCCTGTGCAGCCGGCAGGAACATGACCACGGCGGCAGCAGCGACGGCCACGCCGGTGGCCAGGTTCAGCAGTTTCTTGCGAGTTTGACGGTGCATCTCTACTTCCCTCTGGCTTGGATACCTTCCGCTCCGGTTATTGGAACAGGGTCCAGCCAATTGCTTGTTAGTCCAGAAACGACGTCAATGGGGAAGAGTTCCGCATGAGCGTTACTGGCGCGTTATTTGCGGGCGCCCTGCCGAAGCGGGGTGGTCGCCTGAGATGGAGATAATCATCGGCAACCTGAACGCAGTCTGAATGCGTCAGGCGGGCGGAATGGCGCGCTTGTTGCCGTTGTCGTCAATAGCGACGTAGATGAAGCGGGCTTCGGTGACCTTGACGCGGTGGGGCAGGCGATGACGCCGGGCCCAGGCCTCCATGGCGATGACGATGGAAGTCGTGCCGACGCGTTCCACCCGGGTATAGACGCACAGCACATCGCCGACCTTGACCGGCGAGATGAACTTCATGGCTTCAACCGCGATGGTTGCGACGCGTCCCTGCACGCGCATATGCGCGGCGATAGAGCCGGCAATGTCCATCTGGCTCATGACCCAGCCGCCAAAGATGTCGCCCGCCGGATTGGTGTCGGCCGGCATGGCAACGGTGCGAATGGTGAGTTCGCCCTGGGGTTCGGTTTGTTCGTCAATCATTTCAGGGTCCTTTAACCGGCCAGCGGCCGACGGCTTCCTCCCAGTGCTTACGGCATAGGGAGAGATAAACCGACTTTTCGATGGCAACCTGGTCGCCCTCGGTCAGGACGCGCCCGGACATATCCTGGCGCACGACCATGGTGGCCTTGGCGCCGCAGGTGCAGATGGTGCGGATTTCGCGCAGCGTGTCGGCGACCGCGAGCAACTCCATGGAGCCGGGGAAGAGCTGGCCCTGGAAATCGGTGCGCAGCCCATAGCACATGACGGGGATATGGAGCCGGTCGGAGACGCGGGCGAGCTGCCAGACCTGTTCGCGGGTGAGGAACTGGGCTTCATCGACAAGGACGCAATCGACCTTGGACTCTTCGTCGAACTCGCGCACCGACTGATAGAGATCATCGGTCGCGCCATAAAGCTCGGCAGGCTCGGCAATGCCGATACGGGAGGTGATGAGGCCGACATCGCCTTCGGCGTAAAGGGCGGAAGTATAAAGCAGCGGGCGCATGCCGCGCTCTCGGTAATTATAGGCCGCCTGCAGCAGCAAGGTGGACTTGCCGGCATTCATCGCCGCATAGGAAAAGTAGAGCTTTGCCATGGGGCGGGTCTCGTTGGTTGCGGGATGGGACTGGATAGGGAATAGACCCGAAGAGCCCAAGCTTGAAGCCGCGGGGGGCAACGATCAACAGGTCATTGAGGAGACAATGTCTGATATTTTAGTTCGGCAGGCTCGTCGCGAAGACCGGGAGGCGCTGCTGGCTTTGCTCGAGCGATCCTGGCGTGCTCATTGGGCGCCGCATGTGGACGCGACCGCAGTGGCGCGGTTTGATGAGCAGATGCCAGTTGAAGCTTATGTCGACGGGTATCTTGAGCGGTTTCGTGTGGCTGAGGGCGACGGGGTGGTGCTGGGCATGTATCACCTCGAAGGGGACCATCTGCATGCCATCCATGTGGATGTGTCGGCCATTGGCTCGGGCGTGGGGCGGGCGCTGATGGATGAGGCGGAGGCGACCGGGGCCAGGAAGCTCGAGGTTCGCAAATCGCGCGCGCGCGTTCTATGCCAAGCGCGGGTGGGTGGAAGCGGAGGAATATCCCGATACGGAAATGGGTTTTCCGGTGCAAACCATCGCCATGAAGCTGATCTAGTCGCGTTCAGACTGCGTTCAGCCGATGCTCGATAGCGTCGGCATGCCAAATTCGGAGTTTGTTTATGCGTCTCTCCCGTCTCTTTGCTGTTGCTGCACTGATCGCCACGTCCATTACCCCGGTACTGGCTTCGCCCGCTGGTGTGTGGGAGCTGGAAACGCGTGACACCCGGTTCAGGCTCGAGCTCTGTGGCGACGGTACGCAGCTTTGCGGTCAACTCGCCTGGCTGAGCGATGCGGACTATAATGAGCAGTATAAGCCCTATCTCAACCAGCCGATGGCCAATCACCTTAAGCAGACGGCGCCCGGCGTCTGGAAGGGCAACATGAAGCTCTTTGGGCACAACATGTCGGGCACGATTACCCAGCACAATGAAACCAGCATGACTTTGCAGGGTTGTGCGATGCTGGTCATCTGCAAGACCTATGGCATGTTCCGCTATTCGGAGTAATCGCGCATGAGCATTCGGAAGACTTCTCTTGCACTGGGGCTTTTGGGTGCTCTTTCCCTGTCGTTGCCGAGCGCTGCCGCCTCGCCCGAAGGGACATGGGAAATCGAGATGCGGGATTCCCGCTATTACGTGACGCTGTGCGGCGACGGTACGGCGCTTTGTGCCGAGCTGATCTGGCTGGGCAATGGCGCGGACAATGCCGAGAACCTGCCCTATCTCAACACCATGCTGATTGATAATGCCGTCCAGACCAAGCCGGGTGAGTGGAAGGGCCAGCTCAATATCTATGGGCAGAGCGCCGACGGCACGATCACGCAGGTCAATGACAACCAGATCAGCCTCAGGGGATGTGTCGCCTGGGTGGTCTGCAAGTCGTACCAGATGTATCGGTATCGGCAGTAGGCTACCTACACCCCAGCTGCGCTAAGCCCCGCTGGGCCCGCTTCGCTATCCTCCCCCTGATGGGGGGAGGCGCAGGGCTGCTGTCAGTTTGTGGTGCGCGGGACGTGTGCCTTGCGCCGTTCCCAAAGGGGCGGGACGGCTTCGACCAGAATGATCGCCAGGAAGATGAGCGCAGCGCCGACATAGCCGACGGCGGGCAGGCGTTCACCCAGAATGACGGCACCACCAAGGGCCGCGAACAGGCTTTCGGCGGAGAGAATGATCGCCGCGTTTGCAGGCGGCACGTGCTGCTGCCCGACGGCCTGGAGGGTGAAGCCGATGGCGGTCGAGAGCACAGCGGCATAGGCGATTTCGATCCAGCCCGAGGAGATGGCCTCAATGGTCGGGGCTTCTGTGCCGAGCGCGATGGCGCTGGCGGCGATGCCGGCGAAGAGGAAGCAGATGGCCGAGACGAAGATGGGCAGGCCGGTCATGCGGGCGACGTGGCCGAGCAGGATCACATGCATGGCCCAGAAGACGGCGCTGCCGACAACGATCCAGTCGCCGG
>JAAZLP010000202.1 GCA_012799265.1 Phyllobacteriaceae bacterium
GAGGACGCCGCAGATATTGAGCACCAGGAGCGGGGTGAGGATGGTCACCAGCAATGTCAGCGCCAGGCCATTGAAGAAGTCAGCGAAGCCAGAGCCTTCCAGATCGAACTGATCGGCGTTCATGATGATCAGGCCCAGCGAGTTGCTGAGGCTGGACGCGGTCCATGGCGCGAGCGCCGAGAAGATGATCGCCGATCCCAAAAGCATGAACCAGGTCGTCACCTCCTGGCTCTTGGCGACATCACCCTTCTTATGGGCGTCCTCGAGCTTCTTTTGGGAAGGGTCCTCTGTCTTGCTGTCTTGTTCCGGTGCTTCGTCGGACATGGCGGACTAGCCCCTCCACATCGCGAGATGGTTCTCGAACGCGGCGAGATACCAGCCCATCATCATGACGAGCAGCAGCGCAAACAGCAGCAACCCGACAATGATATTGGCGGGCATGAGCACGAAATAGACCTGCAATTGCGGCATCAGACGCGCCAGAATGCCGGCGCCAAGGTTGAACACCAGACCGAAAACAATGAACGGCGCAGACATCTGAACGCCGACCGAGAAGGCGCCTGACAGGGTGCGGATGGCCATCTGCATGGCATCCTCGAACATCAGCGGATCCAGCGGCGAGAAGACCATATAGCTGTCGTAGATCGCTGCCAGCGCAACATGATGCAGGTCCGTGGCAAAGATCAGCGTGATCCCGAGAAAGGACAGGAAGCTGGCAAAGATCGCGCTTTGAGCACCCGCCTGGGTGGGATCGGCCGCGAGCGCGCCGGAAAGGCCGGTCTGGAAGGCAATGATCGCGCCAGCGACCTGCGTTGCCATGATTGTCATGCGGATGATGGCGCCGATCATGAGGCCGATCGCCAGCTCATGAACAAGAATACCTAGCATCCCCCCGAGATCGGGTGGCGCTGACGGCATCAGGTCGCTCAGCAGCGGGAAGACGATCATGGTGAAGGCCAGAGCGAAGCCCAGTCGCATGCGCGCTGGAATGGTCTGCTCGCCCAGCGCAGGCATCAGCATCATCATGGCGCCGATGCGCGCAAAGAGAATGATGTAAGTAAAGGCGGTGCCGGGTAGCCAGTCGAGGCTGATCGTCACCTCAGCCGCCCACGATGATCATGTCGACCACACGGTTCATATAGGCCGCGAGGGTCGCGCCGGCAAAAGGCAGGGTGACCAGCATGGTTATGAAGATGGCGAGAATCTTCGGCACGAAGACCAGGGTCATTTCCTGGATCTGGGTCAGCGCCTGAAAGAGCGCGATGACGACACCTACGCCCAGCCCGACCAGCATCATGGGCAGAGACACCATGATGAGAGTCCAGATGCCATCGCTGGCAATGTCGAGCACTTCTGCGCCGCTCATGGCAGTCGAGTTCCTGTCGAATCGCAGGGAAATGTTAGCACGAGCGGGCCGCGTCGCAGCCTGTGTGAAAGAAACGACCCCGGAATGCCGTCAGATCGGCATCCGCATGATCTCTTCATAGGCGGAGATCACACGATCCCGGATCGTTACCATGCTCTCGATGGCCATTTCGGTTTCGGACAGGGCCGTCACCATGTCGACGACATTGGCCTTGCCGCTGACCATATCCATGGCCATCTGGTCGGAAACCTTGCCCTGATCGATCACACCCTGGACGTTCTGCGCCAGGAGTTCCGCGAAGTTCCCGCCGGTTCCGGCAGAAGCGGTCAGATCCGTGGCAGGCTTTGTCGCCTGCGAAATCAGGCGGCTGGCATTCGCGTAGGCGCTGGTTGCCGCGTTGAAAGGGGTGTTGATGGCCATTGTCTATACTCCGATCAGCCGCGCAGCAGGTCTAGCGTGCGCCCGAGCATCTGGCGGGTCACGCTGACGACGTTGAGATTGGCCTCGTAGCTCCTCTGGGCCTCGCGCATGTCGACCGTTTCAATCAGCGTGTTGACGTTGGGATACTGCACGTAACCGGTCTCGTCGGCCGCTGGGTGTCCCGGCTCGTAGCGCGAGCTGAAATCGCTCATGTCATAAGCAAGACGCCCCACTTCCACGACGCGCCCACCGACTTCAGCATCAAACGTCGTCTGGAAGGTCGGGATGCGGCGGCGATAGGGCTCGTCGCCCGGCGCCTTGCCGGCAGAATCAGCATTGGCAATGTTTTCCGCGATGACCCGCATGCGGGCGGACTGCGCTTGCAACCCGGTCGCGGCGATACGAAGCGAAGAATTGAAATCCACGGCTCAGCCCCTCAGACGTTCTTGCCCAGCGCGACGCGCAGGATGCGGACGGATTTCTGGTACAGCGAGGTCGCTGCCTGATAATCCATCATATTGGTGGTGACCTTCATCATCTCGTCTTCGAGCGTGATGCCATTGCCTTCCGGCGTGATCTCGAAATTGGCCATGCGCTGCGCGTCAAAGCCCCCTACTCCCGATCCGACGGAAAAGTGCATCGGCTGGGTGGCAGGGGTCGTGACGGTGGCAGTGCTCATCCGAGCAGCGTCATCAAAATTGAATTGCTTGAGATCGCGGCCGCGATAACCTGGGGTCTCAGCATTGGCGACGTTTTCGGCAAGCAGCCCCTGCCGCACCTGATGCCAGCGCATCTTGTCGGTCAGCGCCGAAAATACCGGCATGTCCATAAGGCCCATTGGCCGAGCTCCCACCTAAGCAGATGGGCAATTCTTGCCGGGCTATGGTTAATCAAGCGTTAACGCGACATCCTGCAACCGCGTAAGGTCTCGCAATCTGCACAATTGGGCGGCTATGTAGGCAAGAACTGCCGCCCGAGATTCGGTTGCGGCCGGTGGCGCCTGACACCGAACTCTGGAATCGACTATAGCGCGTTTGCCTTGCGGACGCAGTGGAGCATCAGCCCGTGCAATTCATCACCAGCCTCTTTGGCGGCAGCGGTAACACAATCCTGACCATGATTTTCGCCCTTGGTGTGGTCATCGTCCTGATCCTTCTGGCCGTATGGCTGCTCAGGATGCTGTTCAACGTCTCTGGCTCCGCCGCACGTGGCAGGAACCGGCGACTGTCGGTCGTCGATACGCTCGCTCTCGACCAGAAGCGGCAGCTAGTGATCATCCGTCGCGACAATGTCGAGCACCTGATCCTCACCGGAGGCCCGCAGGATCTCGTCGTCGAAACCGGCATCCCGGTGGAAGAGGTTGTCGCTGCGCCACAGGTTGGCCGTCGGCCGCTGCCCGTCATTCCGTCGGCGCGCAAGGTTGAGCCCCAGCCTGTCGCCCCAGTTCCTGCACCCGTGCCGCAGGCGGCGCCGGCCCCTACCCCGTCAGCGCCAGCTTCCCCGACCCCCCAGGCAGCACCCGGTACGGTTCTCGCGGAACTGCAGAAGGCCGGCTATTCCGGCGACCGCAAGACCCGCGTTTCGCTTCGCCACACCGGGCTTCTGCGCGGCAATAAGCGCGAAGAGCCCTCAACTGGGCAAAACCATGACAATTCGGCCGGCTCTCTGACCGACTCAGCTAAACAGGAGCCGAGCAAGGACAGTGAGAGCGCGGCGCTTGAACACGACCCCAGCAACGAAGCCAATCGCGGCTGAGCCGGTTCGCCGTCTCAACTGGAGACGTTATGTGCCGCTGGTTATCGCCAGCGGCATTCTCTTTGCATTCTCGGCCCGCGTCGCCGGACAAGACCTTTCCATCGATTTTGGCGACAACACGACGCTGACAGAACGGGCGATCCAGCTCATCGGGCTGATCACGCTGCTCTCACTGGCGCCGTCGATTCTCGTCATGGTGACAAGCTTCACCCGTATCGTGGTGGTGCTATCGCTGCTCAGGACCGCCATTGGCCTTCAGACAGCCCCGCCGAACTCGGTGATGGTGTCACTGGCGCTGTTCCTAACGCTCTTCATCATGCAGCCCGTTCTGCAGCAGAGCTATGATCAGGGCATTGCACCGCTCATGGCCGGCGAGATCGAGTTCGCCGAGGCGTTTGATCTGAGCGCGGCGCCGGTGCATGAATTCATGCGCACCAATGTGCGCGATAAGGACCTGGAGCTCTTCTACAACCTGACTGACGCCGAGCTACCGGATGAGCCAGAAGCCATCCCGCTACAGCTTCTCATCCCGGCCTTCATGATCTCGGAACTGCGTCGGGCCTTCGAAATCGGCTTCCTCTTGTTCCTGCCCTTCGTCGTCATCGACATGGTCGTCGCGTCAGTGCTGATGGCAATGGGCATGATGATGCTGCCCCCGGTCGTGATCTCACTGCCGTTCAAGCTGATCTTCTTCGTTCTGGTCGACGGCTGGTTCCTGGTGGCCGGGTCGCTCGTCCGAAGTTTCGTCAGTTAGCCTAGCGGGAAGCAATATCAAGCTTCGGTTCGGAAGCGTTGACCGGCGCGAGCGCCCCTTCACCAGCATAGGTTTCCCGATAGGACGCGAGGAAAGCTTCGAGGCTGTCCAGAGCCGCAACCTCGGCGGCGACCTGCTTGAACTCGAGGCTGGTCGCCTGGATTGGCCCGGTGACGAAGTCGAACATCGCCCATTCTGGTGAATTGACCATCGCCTCGCCAAATTTCGACCGAAGCCTGGCCATGCTGAAATCGTCGCCAGCCAAGACGTAGCCGACACCTGCCTTGATAAGATTGAGACGGGTGGCGCGGTCGAGCGGTCGACCATCCAGGTCACGACCGTAGAGAGCCTCGATCATCTCACCGGCCTGGCTATAGCGGCGGGCTTTCCAGTGCGCGTCAATGCGCAGCAGGGCGACATCCTTGCCGTCCATCTTGCTGATGAGATCGAGCGCCAGCTGGTCGCGGCCACCATCGATCATGGCGCGTGCTTCAAGGATGCGACGCTGACGTGCCAGCGATTCCGGCAGGTCAGGCATTTGCGTATCTTGAAGAACGCGCATGGCCTCGTGTGGCTTGCGGTCGGCCAGATAGATCACGGCAAGATCGGCTGCGACCTGGGTACGGGCTACGCCGCGCAGGCGATTGTCCAACTGGTACTGCAGGAGCTCTGCCGCCTGCGGCAGCAGGTCCACGCGTACAAGCCGCCGGGCGAGATTGCGGATCATCTCGTCGCCTCTGGCACCGGGCGGGGTCAGATGGCGGAAGTCATAATAGATGCCCAGGGCCGCTACGGGGCTCATGGAATCAGCGACACCATTGAGGAAGAGGTCACCGAACATGGCTTGCGCCTGATCACGCAGGGTATTGACCTGCGGGCTTTCCGGATAGTTGGCCACCGCGGTCTTCACTGTCTCGAAGCCGAGGCGGTAGTCACCATTGCGGAAATAGAGTTGCGCCAGAAGCTCCAGCATATCGGCTTCAAGCGCGTCGCCGCGCCACAGCATCGTCCCCGACGACAGGGTCTGGGTCGCCTTGGCGAGGTCGAGCCGCCCTTCCCTGTCGAGAACGAGGAGCGTTCGATAAACGGCCTCGGCGCGTGTGGGGCGGACTTCGGACGTGATTACCTGCCCGTACGTATCCAGCGCCTCCTGCAGTCGACCACCGATTTCATCGACACGACCGGAAAGCAGGTGGTGGAGAGAGGCCTCCTCCACGCTAAGACTAGGGAAGTCGATCTGTTCGAGCATGCGCTCGGCGAGGTTGGCATCCCCCTCTTCAACCGCGGCACGAGCAGCAGCCAGCCGGAATTCATTCCGAGCCCATACCGGATAGGAATCGACGACGGGCCGCGCCTCCATGGCATCCAGGCGCGCGCCCTTATAGTCGTGGGTCGCCGCGCGGGCGATTGCTCGCCAGAACAGCGCATCGACGTCCTGGTCGAGCGATGCCGCGTTCAGAACTTCCAGAGATTCGTTCGGCCGACCTGCTACGATATTGGCAACCGCCTGATTCATCCGCATGCGGCGTACAAGATCGTCAGACGTGAGCCCGTCCTCCAGCACGCGCAGTACGCCCAGCGCCTCAAGCCCGAAATGATTGGCGACGTAATATTGCGCCAGGTCGAGACGGGCCACATCGCGCTCGCGCCCCTCCAGCGCCGACGCGGCCAGTTCGAGCCGATCACGTTGCTCCAAGAAAACCTGCGGATCACTCTGCGCTAGCGTACCCAGATCAAGGAAAGAGCTGCGCGAGGCGTCGCTCGCAAGAGAACCGGCATTGCGCAGCGCATCGCGCGCGGAAACCGTAAGCCCGCCACTGCTGGAAATAACCGCAAGCGGGCTATCGAGCGCCACGCGCAGGCTCGGCGACTTGGGCTTCAGCACGAGGCCATGAACGCTGCGCAGGGCGGTGAAGTCAACATAGTCGAGCGTACGCGTGAGGCCGCGCGCGGGGGGATAGGAGGTGACGACCTTGAGCATGTCGCCAACCAGCGGATCGCGGAAGTCGTGGATGCGGCCCGGACGGATCACGTCGGCCACCATCTCGAAACTTCCCTCGACATCCCGCCGACGGGTGAGTTCGACGGGCTCGGTCGGGCTGAGCATCATGTCCCCGAGAGAAAGCACCCAGGCCATGCCTTCCGAACCCAGCGTGGCAAGGCGCTCCTGCGAGAGGTCAATGCGGACGACCTGCGTATCGCCTGACGAAATGACGGCGAACTCGCTGGCAATGGCGTCGAGATCAGACGACGGCGGCGGGTTGTTCACGCCGCTCACCGTGTCAAAGATCATCCAGACGCTGTCGCCACGGCGGAAAACTGCGGCGGGGGTGTCCTGCTCGAAGGGAAAGACCAGCCGGACCGTCGAGCCAAGTACGTTGACGAATGGTGTGATGCTTTCAGGCGGCGTTGCCTGCAGCGCGCCGATCTGCGGCGCGACCTCTGCGTCGGCCGCGGCGACGTCGCTCTCCTCTTCTGCGGTCAACAGGTCTTCAGCCGCAAGCTCCGGGAGGCTTTGCCCGGTAATGTCGATATCCAGCACATACTGGCTGGGCGACAGCTCATAGAACCGCGGTTCTACGCCTTCGGCAAAGATGAATGTAGCGGCCGCGCCATCGGCGGACGATCCTGTCTGGACTGAGACCAGTTCCTCAGGCAAAGACGAAATCAGGGGCGTCAGATCTATGTCGATGGGCCATTCAAACGTGGCGGCGCCGATATTTCCCTTCTTGGAAAACGACGCATCCGTCGGCACCGACCAGTCGAACTGCAGTCTCAGGAAGGTCGCGTTGCGACCGACACGGATATCGACCTTCGGGTCAAGCTCGGCCGCCATTCGCGCCTTGCGATCACGCTCGGCCTTGATCGCCGCCATTCGGGCGCGTTCAGCCAGTTCGTCAATGACTTCCTGCGGCAGCGGCGGCGGCATGCCCTGCCAGGTAGTCGGCATCAGGTCGATGAAAAGTTGCTCGCCCGCCTCAACACGGTTGAAGTTGAAGCCTGACCGCAGACCGATGCGCAGACCTCGCCCGTCGGGATCAACACGCGCCACCGAGAGATAGTTCGGCATCGTCAGGCCCACATCGGGCAGGACGATGCTGACCTCCTCGTCAAACTCGAGGGAGAGCACGCCGTTTTCCAGGCGGAACCGGTAGGATGGTAGCTGGTCGAGCGCAGGAAAGCTGAGGATCAGGCGGCCATAGCCATCCTGCTCCGCAGCAAAAAGCTGTCCCTGCTGCTGAGCAAAGGCAGGCATCGACATGGCCATGAACATGGCCACCCCCGTCGCAGCCAAGCCTATGCTGGCCCGGCGCATACCTGCCCTGATAGCGTTCTTCACCGGCCTTCTGCCCGCCCGACGCATTAGACGCGTAATGCGGACGGGACGAACGGTCCCGAAAGCCTCAATACGCGAGGGTTACAACTCACACTGGCCTGATCCCTACTGGGATCAATACATGCCATGCGCGGGCAACCCTAACGGGGGGCTACTTAACACCCCCCTAAGGGCAACTGTTGCAATTGCTTACTGGCCGACGATTTGCGGCAGCGATGCCAGGGCGTCAGGTGTCATCGTTTCGAGCGGATCGACACTGTTCGAAGCAAGGCGCACCGTCAGGTCCTGGGCGCGAGCAGTATCCATCTCGGCAAGGATCGGCGCCATTTTCCGTGGGCTCATCATCTTGGCAACGCGCAGCAGAACCTCGATGTCCAGCGCATTGAAGATATTGGCCGCATCCTTGGGCTTCATCGTCTCATACATGGCAACAATCGCGCCAAACTGGCCGGCTTCCATCTCCTTGCGCTGTTCAACAAGGGAGGCGATCTGCGCTTCGATGGACTGCAGGGTTTCCTGACGCTGTTCGATGCGCTGCTCGGCCGCCGTCACCAGCGAGGCCCGCATGGCCAGTTCCTGCTCATAGGACTCGAGTTCGGCGCGACGGGCGGCCAGACGCTCAAGCAGGGCCTGATCAGTATCGGCAATGCCGCTGCCCATCGGCACGGCTCCACCTGAAGTCAGCAGCTTCGGCAAAGCATCTGATGGCAGTGGGCAATCTGGCGGAAGTACAGTGAGTTCGCCATCCGGGTTCGGACCGTCGCTCTCAGCGGAAAGGGAAACAGGCGCGCAGGCATTCTCGGCGACAATGACGTTGTCGGGAACGACGGGAGCATCATCAAGCCCAGGGAGCCCAGCGGCTTCCGTAGCATCGGACGCATCGGCGGGGTCTGTGTGATCCGTGCTCGCACCCACTTCCATGGTGGGCGTAGATAGAGCGATGGTCGGCGTCTGGTCGGTAATTGTCGGTTCAGACGGCAGGGTGATTTCGCCATTGGCCGCAGAGGCATTGCTCCCGCCCGCCGCTACCGCTTGCGATGTACCCACAAGGACATATCCCCCATTGGTCACCAACCCCATGGTCTTGAGGACCAGGAGGGCACCAACTGCCATGATAACTATGGGCAGGACGCGGATATTGTTCACGCAGCGGCCCCGCGGCTACGGACCCGCGCCGACAATTGCTGCAGGGCAGACAGGACCTTGGACGTGTCTTCGACCGGCTGCTCGATGGTCTGACTGTTGCGGGCAACGCTGGTGATGCGTGCAATGCGTTCCATCAAGGCCGTCCCGGCATTGACGTGATTGGCCAACTCGACGCCAAAGCGTTCAGCTTCCTCAAGGCGTGCCGTAAGAGCCAGATCGGCTTCAACGGCGGACGACTTCAGTTCCTTGATCGCCTGATTCGCGAGATTGGTGGCGCTGACGAGGTCAGCCACCATTTGGCGCATGACATCCTTGTCCTGATGCAGGCGCTTGAGGCGCTGATTGAGGATGACGCAATAGCCAATCGTCAGGGCCAGCAGAATGGCGACCGCGCTTTCAACAATAATCCCAAGCGGCATTCCGAAAACCATCATCGTCCATCCATATTTTCGTCGATTGCCTCGAAGGCCGCCATGGTGACCTTGGGCGGGTTGAGTGGGCGTGTCACTCGCACAGAAACGTGATTCCCGATATGGCCCATAATGGCCTCGGTAAGCTCGACATTGCCGCAGCGGAGCCGCACCGGATCGGTCGGCGTGCGCTCGAACATCAGCGTGTGGCCGGGCTTGAGGTTGAGCCCCTTGGAAAGCGGTATATCCTGCTCGTGCAGGACCGCCTCAACCTCGACATCCGCCTGGTAGATCTCGGTCGCGAGATGACCTTCCCAGATCGGGTCGCGGCCAAACTTTTCGCCCATGAACATCTGCAGCAGTTGCTCGCGGATCGGCTCGATAGTGGCGTAGGGCAGGAGAATTTCGATCTTGCCGCCGCGATCGTCCATTTCGATGCGCAGCTCGATCAGGATGGCCGCATTGCCCGGTCGCGAAATGGCGGCGAAGCGCGGATTGGTCTCCATGCGCTCGAGCTTGAAGTTGACCTGCGTCACCGGCTCGAAGGCGCGATGCGTATCCTCGAGGATGATCTCGATCATCTTGCGGGCCAGCGCCATCTCGATGGTCGTATATGGACGCCCTTCGACGCGGATATTGCCCCCTACCCGGCGCCCGCCGAGCAGCACGTCGATCATCGAATAGATGAGATTGGAATCGACGGTGAGGAGGCCGTAGTTCTCCCATTCTTCAGCGCGGATCACCGATAGAATGGCCGGCAGCGGAATGGAATTGAGATAGTCCCCGAACCGCACCGACGAGATGGAATCCATCGTCACTTCGACATTGTCGGAGGTGAAATTGCGCAGCGAGGTAGTCGCCAGACGCACGAGCCGGTCGAAGACGATTTCGAGCATCGGCAGACGCTCGTAGGAGACCAGCGCGGAATTGATCAGCGCCTGCACGCCGGTCAGCTCGACATTGCCACCCGCGCTGGCATCAAAGCCGAGCAGGCTATCGATTTCGTCCTGATTGAGGACGCGATCGGGACCACCGCCGTCGGAGCCATCACCGCCTTCCAGCATCGCAGCCCATTCGGCAGCGGCGGCGGCGGCGCGCTCTTCCTCAGTCATGTCGGCTTCAGCCTTCACGCCAGCGGGCGCAGAAGGGATGCCGACATCGTCCAGCCCCCAATCCTCGCTCAGCTTGTCCTGATCGCTTGGCCCAGCCATCACTGCACCAGGATTTCCTTGAAGAGCACGCTCTCCACATGGGCAGGATAGATGGCGATGTTGACCCGGCGCAGCAGCTCTTCCTTGAGGCGATAAATGCCGGCGGAGCCTTCAAGGTCGCTCTTGCGCAACTCGCGCATATAGACTTGGAACGCGTCGATCACCTTGGGCAGGCGCGGCTGGATGCGCGTCATCATCTCTTCATCGGCCACTTCAAGGGCGATGGTGAGCTTCATGAAGGCCTGCGCTTCCGTTTCGGAATTCAGGTTCACCATCATGGGTGGCAGGTTGAAGATGAAGGTCTCGTGGGCTGCAGCCTCGGCTTCAGCCGCCGCCTGCGAATTGGCCGAAGACATAAAGAAGAAAAGGCCACCGCCCGCCAGAAGCACGACGATCGCAGCAGCACCGATGATGAGGAAGAGCTTTGGAATACCCTTCTTGGCCGACGCGTCAGTGCCGACTTCTGCTTCCGCAGCCATGCCCGAGCCCCACAAACCCAGCAAATCCGGACGATTCCGGCGCTTCGCCCAGCTAAGGCCCACTTGGTTAACGAATGATTACGATCGACCGCGGCTCGGCATTTTTTGCCGGGCAAAGTTTTCCGACCAAGCAAGCAATATCTGCCGATGATTGAGCGCGCCTCCGCACTAACACGTTGATTTTATTAAAGTTCCAACCCTGGCATGGTTTCTGCAAAGTAAATGGCGAGGCCACCGACTTGGGGAAGTTGGCGGCCTTGGGGACTGAAACTGGGGATCGTCATGATCGAGAACGCACAACTCATAGGCCTGTCCAGGCAGATGGCTTTGCAGCGTCAGATGGACGTACTGGCTCACAATGTAGCCAACATCAACACGACCGGCTTCAAGGCCGAGACCGTGCTGTTTGAAGAGTTCGTCATGCCGGTCGCCCGCGACCGCACCTTCCCCAACCTCGACCAGCCAGTTTCCTATGTGCAGGACTGGGCCACGATCCATGATCTGTCCGCCGGGGCCATCACCCAGACGGGCAACGATCTCGACGTTGCGCTGAATGGTGAAGGCTTCTTTGCCGTGCAGACGCCCGCTGGCGAGCGCTGGGCCCGGGCAGGCTCGTTCCAGATCAATAATAACGGCTTCCTCGTCGACATGAGCGGCAACCCGGTGCTCGGCAGTGGTGGTCCGATCCAGTTCGGACCCGAAGAGACCGGCATCACCATCGGCGCAGACGGCGCGATCTCGTCGAGCGCCGGCGCCAAGGGCCAACTCCGCATCGTCGAATTCGCCAACCCGCAGGCCCTGGTCCGCGAAGGCGAAAACCTGTTCTCCGGCGGCGTACCCGGCGCCAACGTCAATACCCGCGTCATGCAGGGCCATGTCGAGCGCTCCAACGTCTCCGGCGTCGCCGAGATGGCTGAATTGATCCGCGTCACCCGCGCCTATGAATCCGTCGCCTCGCTGGCACAGAAGCAGGACGAGCTTCGCCGCACTGCCATTCAGCGCCTCGGCGACACCAACGCGTAATTCTGGGAAAAAGCCATGAAAGCTCTCTATATCGCATCGACCGGCATGAGCGCCCAGGAACGCAATGTTGAAGTCATCTCCAACAACATCGCCAACATGCGCACCACCGGCTTCAAGCGGCAGCGCGCAGAATTCCAGGACCTGCTCTACCAGCAGGTAACGCGTGCCGGCGCCCAGACCTCCCAGCAGGGCACCATGGTCCCCGCCGGTCTCGAAATCGGTTCGGGCGTGCGCACCGTGGCCACCCCCCGTGTGATGAGCCAGGGCACAGTCAACATGACCGAGCGCGAACTGGACGTAGCCATCCGCGGCGAAGGCTTCTTCATGGTGCAGCTGCCCGATGGCCGCACCGCCTATACCCGCGACGGCTCGTTTGAGCGCGCTGCCGATGGAACCCTGGTCAATTCGGTCGGCTATCCGATCGATCCCGGCATCACCATTCCGGGCGACGCCCGCGGCGTTTCCATCGCGCCTGATGGCACGATCGAGGCCTTCCTCGGCACCGACAG
Source organism: Phyllobacteriaceae bacterium (assembly GCA_012799265.1). Classification (GTDB taxonomy): domain Bacteria; phylum Pseudomonadota; class Alphaproteobacteria; order Rhizobiales; family Devosiaceae; genus Devosia. Next base: position 12,411 of record JAAZLP010000202.1, read on the forward strand.
CATTCCGACCCAGTTGGGCCAACTCCAGCTTGCCCGTTTCACCAACAAGTCCGGCCTCGAATCCATGGGCGACAACCTCTTCCTGGAAACCGCTGCCAGTGGCGCGGCCCAGATTGGCGTGCCCAACATCGATGGTACCGGTGACCTGCTGCAGAACTATCTGGAGATGGCCAACGTCAATTCCGTCACTGAAATCGCCGACCTCATCGCTGCCCAGCGTGCTTACGAGATGAACGCTCGCGTCATCTCCGGCGCCGACCAGATGATGCAGGCCACGAGCCAGCTGCGCTGATTAGGGGGACGCCATGAACGCCATCCGCTCCATCACCGTCGTGCTCGCCCTGGCCCTCGCATCGGGCACCGCACTGGCTGCGCCCGCGCTGAAATCATCAGTCACGGTCAATGCACCGATCGTGACCGTGGGCGACATGTTCAACGATGCCGGCACGCTGGCCGAGGTGCCGCTCTTCCGCGCGCCCCTCCCCGGCACGACCGGCAATGTCGATCTCGCAGCCATCCGCGGCGCCACCGCCCGCATCGGCCTCAAGGATTTCGACACCACTGGCCTCACGCAGGTGAGTGTCTCGCGCGCAGCCTCCATCGTCGATGAAGCGCTGCTATCCAGCTTGATCACCGATGACCTTCGCAATCGCGGCATTCTCGCCAACGGCATGTCCGCCAATGTCATGCTGAACGCGCCGATGCAGCCGCTCCGTGTCTCTGTCAGCGAGGCACCAGCCCGTCTCGACAATCTTCGCTACCTGCCCGGCAATGGCACCTTTTCGGCCCGCTTCAGCGTCAATGGTCTTAGCCAGCCAATCGACGTCCATGGCTCTATCGCCCTCCATGTCGAGGCCCCGCATCTGGCAGCCAGTCTGCCGGCCGGCACCGTGCTTCGTTCCGAGCATTTCGTGATGCGGCCCGTGCCCGTGTCGCAGGCCGATGCCCAGGGCGTCGCGCCCTTGAGCCAACTGGTCGGCATGGCGCTGAACCGTCAGAGCCGCGAAGGCATGGTCGTCCGGGCAAGCGACGTCAGCACGCCCCTTACCGTCGCCAAGAACGACATTGTCACCATTTACTACCGGCAGGGTCCAATGACCCTGACCGTCCGTGGGCAGGCAGTAACCGGCGCCTCGGAAGGCGCACCGCTGCAGGTGCTCAATCTTGTTTCCCGGCGCGTCATCAGCGCCACCGCCATCGCCCCTGGCGCTGTCGAAGTCTCCTCCGCCCCCCTCACCGTCGCTGGCCTCTAATTCGGGATCGCTGAAATGAACATCGCAAAGATCGCCACCATCCTGACGCTGGCCGCAGCTCTTGCTGGCTGCAACACCATGGATCGCCTTGCCAATGTCGGCAATGCACCGGTCCTGACCGCCATCGCCGACCCCACCACCACGGCGGGTTACCAGCCTGTGCGCATGCCGATGCCCGAGCCCATTGCCGACACCTACCTGCCGAACTCTCTCTACCGCACTTCGGCCAAGGGCTTCTTCAAGGATGAGCGCGCTCACCGCATCGGTGACATCGTAACCGTCATGGTCACCATCGACGACCGCGCCAAGATCAACAACCAAACCCAGCGCAGTCGCAGCTCGTCCAACTCGGCTGGCATGGGCGGCATCTTCGGCACTGCGGTCTCCAACATCGCCGGGCCCAGCATTGACCCATCCGCTGCCATCGACTTCAACTCGGGCCTCAAGGACAGTGGCAATGGTTCGGTGAACCGTCAAGAAAGCCTCGAAACTTCGGTTGCCGCCGTGGTGACCCAGGTCCTGCCGAACGGCAATCTCGTCATCGAAGGTCGGCAGGAAGTGCGCGTGAACTTCGAGGTCCGTGACCTCATTGTTGCCGGTATCGTGCGACCCTCGGACATCCAGGCCAACAACACGATCCCGTCCAGCAAGATCGCCGAAGCCCGCATCTCCTATGGCGGCCGCGGTCAGATCACCGATGTGCAGCAGTCCCGCTATGGGCAGCAGGTAATGGACGCCATCCTGCCGTTCTAACAACCCCCTTCGGCGGAACGCTTCCCCAGGCGTCCGCCGCATTCCCCGGTCGGTCCAGAAGGGCCGGTCTGGCCAGACAGCAGAAGCTGCTGGCCAAACTCCTTGGACGGTGGTCTCCCCAGCCCACGCGTCCTCCCCCATAGGCGCAGCTCCCCAGCTGCGCCTTTCCCCGTTCTGGGAACAATCGCGTCCGCAAACTCTTTTCCTCCTCGTGGAGGGACGCTGATGAATGTTGGAGCCGCAGTCGCCATCGGGATTGGCACCGCTATCGCGCTGGGCGTGGCGCTTGATAATTTCGGCATCGGCATAGCAATAGGGGTCGGCCTCGGCATGGCTCTGGCGAGCGCGGGATATCATAAAGCCCGAAAAGACGACCCAGCCGACAAGCCTTGATCCTGTCCAAGGGCTGTGGAACACCTTCCGCAGACTTTGGAGCGATCATGACTTTCCACAAACTCGACGATCTCGGCCGCCGTCTGGAGGCCCTTGAGCACGCCCTTTCCATTCTCGGCGCCGACGAAGCGACCCATATGGCGGTTGGCGGCGGCGAAAAGCGGGCTGAGGCCATGTCCCAATTGGCCGGCATGTATCACGCCCAGGCAACAGCTCCCGAAATTGCGGAATGGATCGAAGCCGCCAAGGGCGAAGATCTCACTGACGACCAGAAACTGGCAGTCGCGGAGTTCGAACGGTCCTATGTGAGTGCCACCTGCCTGCCGACCGAGTTTGTTCAGCGCCGCACGGCTGCAACGATGCGGTCCGAGCAGCTTTGGCGCGACCTCCGTGCGAAGGGCGACTGGGATACATTCCTGCCCGCCCTGGAGGGCGTTGTGGCGCTGGTGCGCGAGGAAGCCCAGCTTCGGGCCGAGGCAACCGGCCTTGCTCCCTATGACGCGCTGATGGACCAATATGATCCGGGCAATCGCGTCGCGGATATCGACGTGGTCTTCGCCGACCTCAAGAGCTTCCTCAAGGACTTCGTGCCCGAGGCCCTGGACGTACAGGAGCGGCGTCTCTCTGCCCGCCCTCGCAAGCCCCTGAACGGCCCCTACCCCATTGAAAAGCAACGCGAACTCGGGCTTGCGGCGATGCGGGCGGTGGGATTTGACTTCACCCATGGCTCGCTGGCCATCTCGCACCATCCGTTCTGCGGCGGCGTGCCGACCGACGTGCGCATGACCACGCGTTACCGCACCGACGAGTTCCTTTCTTCGCTTATGGGCGTGCTGCACGAAACCGGCCATGCCCTTTATGAGCAGGGCCTGCCCAAGGAATGGTCGCACTGGCCACTGGGCAAGGCGCGCGGCATGGGCATGCATGAAAGCCAGAGCCTGTTCGTGGAGATGCAGCTGGCCCGCAGCTCTGAGTTCTGGGAATTCTTCCTGCCACAGGTCATCCAGTATCTGGGGGACGATGCGCTCAACGGTTGGGACATTGCCGACGTGCTCAGCGAGGTGAACCATGTCGAGCGCGGGTATATCCGCGTCGACGCCGACGAGGTCACCTATCCGCTTCACGTGATCCTCCGGTACGAGCTGGAAAAGGATCTTGTTTCCGGCGCGCTGCAGGTCAGCCAGATCCCCGAAGCCTGGGACGCGAAGATGCAGGAATATCTGGGCATCTCGACCATCGACAATCCAAAGGATGGCCCGATGCAGGACGTCCATTGGCCGGGAGGCGCCTTTGGTTATTTCCCGAGCTACACGCTTGGCGCGATGATCGCCGCCCAACTCGGCGCCGCCATGCGCAATGACCTCCCCGATATGGGCGCTCAAATGAAAGCTGGCGATTTTTCTCAAATCAACCAGTGGCGCGCCGATCGAGTCTGGTCCCAGGCTTCGCGCTATTCGACGTCCGACCTCGTAACGCGCGCCACAGGCGAGCCGCTCAATGCGGACCACTTCAAGAACCACCTCAAGAGCCGCTACGGCTCAAAATAAGCATTGAATTCAAACGCATGAAGGAAAGGGCGGATTCAGTTTCCGCCCTTTTTGCTTCCTGAACGCATTATGAATCTGCACTTCAGGCGCGGTTCCAAATCACCCCCGTAAAACAGTCTCCATCAACAAGCGGTCGGAGGGACCGCAGCCCCCAAAGGAGACGTTCAAATGATCCGCAAGTTCATCATCACCACTCTCGCCGCCACCGTTATCGCTGCCGCTGCAGCCCCGGCAATGGCCAACGATATCTTCATCGACCAGTACGGCTTCGGCAATGAAGTCGGCGGCAGCCAGACCGGCTGGAACAATGTGTTCGGCACCCAGCAGACCGGTTGGTGGAACAA
>JAAZLP010000203.1 GCA_012799265.1 Phyllobacteriaceae bacterium
CAGGGTCCAAACGGGCGATAGACGCCGATTGTCCTTGAAACCCACAAATTTTTTTTCGACCCTTTTTCCCTTCAAAATCAAAAGCGTAACATTTTGACTAGCCAGTAGTCGGTTGTTGTGCGTCCGAAGGCCATAATTATATGTAATATCAATGGCTTAATGTGGGTTTGGACGATTGAGTGGGAATTATCGACGGCCGCACGGAACGCGGTAAGATCGGTCCGGTGGACCGATCTTAGTCGGTTACGCTCGAGGAGCATGCTCGCAGGGCCCGGCCCTGTTGTATCCTGTTTAGCGTTGGCGCGGTCTTCTAGGCCGCGCGCCGGCGCAAGGCTTCCATAAGCGGGGTGAGCCGGACGAGAAGCGCCTCTGCGGCTTTCTCTACCGGCTTGCGGAAGCGCCACTCAAACAGGCTGGCAAACACCACGGCCATGATGAAGGTCGAGACGATCACCAATCCAAGTGCCACCGAAGCCGGCATGTGCAGGTTGAACGTTGCCAGCATGCTGACGCCGATATTTTCGTGGATCAGGTACCAGGAAAAGCTCAGGAGCCCGACCTGCGCCATCGCCCAGCTGAGCCCGGGAAAATGGGGCAAGGCGTGTCCGCGGATGTAGCGGACGAATAGCATGGTCAGCGCGAGGTAGACCGCAGCACACACTAGCGCGGCGATATACCCGTCGCCAGGGGAAGAGGCTTCCACAAAGATGATCAGCGTCGACAGCGCAAGATTTGCCGTCAGCAGCCGTTCATTGCCGAAGTGTCCCTGCTGAAATTGCCAACCCAGAATGCCGACGGCAAAGAATGACAGATAGGGCGCGATGGCGAGGAATTTGAGCAGCGATTGCGGCGTGATCGAGCCCGATCCGCTGATAATGGTGGAAGCGACCCACACCCCGCCCATGGCGAGGGCGAGAATGCCGAAAACGCGCCCCAACTGCTCCCGGTCGGGCATCATGAAGGCCATCAGCGCGACCAGTGCGTAGAATTTGATTTCCACCGCGATCGACCAAAACGAGCCATTCGCCCAACTCGCCCAGAAAAACAAGGTTGAGCGCTACATCGACGAGGCCCGGCTCAGTCTCGTGGAAATTCGCTTCTGGCACCGAGGGCACCTGGAACACCATTCCGAACGCGAACAGCAGCAACACCGCTGCAACAAAGGCCGGGTAGATCCGCGAAAACCTGCAGGCGAGGAACTGGCTGACACTGGCTGACCGCTCCAGTGTCATGAAGATGCAGTAGCCCGAGATGATGAAGAAGAAATAGACGCCTATCCAACCCATGAACACCGGGGTGGGGCGCTATCGGTAATGTTAAGCGCCGTCTGCGGTAGACGCGCGGTGAAGTGAAAAAGCACCACAAGCAATATTGCGATGCCTCGGAAGATATCAATGCTTTGGTTGCGTTGGCTGCTCATGTCACCACACCTGATCTAAGCGCCAACTTATACTGTGTGGCGCTGTCAAGCATTGGGCTACTGGAGCCACGGTTAACGCCGGAAATCCGGGCCATTCGGTTTGCAATCCACGGGCAGCGTGATAATGCTCCCCGCAACTCATCTCCTTGCCTCAGGCCGTCCATGTCCAACGAGAATATTTTCCGCGAAATTGACGAGGAACTGCGCTCCGACCGGATGCGGACCCTGTGGAAGCGTTTTGCCCCCTTTGTTATTGGGGGCGCCATCGCCATCGTGGCTCTGGTGGCAGTCAATGAAGGCTGGAAGTGGTATACAAACACCCAGTCATCGCAGGCCTCGCAGCAGCTTTATGCAGCGCTGGATACTGCCGAGAGTGGCGATCTTGCCGCTGCCAAGACGCAGCTTGATGAGCTGGCAGCAAACGGATCAGGCGGTTATCCGGTCCTGGCCCAGTTCCGCAAAGCCGCACTCCTCAGCGAGGAAGGCGATATTGCCGGCGCCGTTGCTGCCTATGATCTTCTCGCCAGCACTCAGTCCGAGCCGCGTCTGCGCGAGCTTGCTCTGATCCTTGCTGGCAACCTGCTGGTCGATAATGGTTCGCTTGCCGATGTGCAGGCACGTCTCGGTACAATTGCGACTGAAGACAGCCAGATGCGTCGCGTGGCCCATGAACTTATCGGCCTCGCTCAATACAAGGCTGGCGATTTCGTCGCTGCCGAAACCAGCTTCCAGGCAGTTCTCGACGATCCGCTTGCGAACTCTGCCACGCGTAACCGCGTTGCCTATTACATGGCGCAGATGCTGTCCGAAGGCAGCATGAGCGCTGAAACGCCAGCCCAAGCGGCTGCCGATGCCATCGACAATGCTGTTGAGGCCGAGGCAGAAACTGCGGCCGAGCCGGCCGCTGAATAAGCAGCCTGAAGGGAAACGGCCATGACGGTCACACTCGCCATTGTCGGCCGTCCCAACGTCGGCAAATCAACGCTGTTCAATCGCCTCGTCGGTCGCAAGATCGCGCTTGTCGATGATACTCCAGGTGTCACCCGCGACCGCCGCGAGGCCGAAGGTCGGATTGCTGATCTGACGTTCCGGGTGCTCGACACGGCTGGTTACGAGGACGTCAAGGACGGCTCGCTCGAAGACCGCATGCGTCAGCAGACCGAACTGGCCATCCGTGAAGCGGATATCATCCTCTTCATGATCGATGCCCGCGCCGGTGTCATGCCGCTCGACCAGCGTTTCGCCCAGGTCCTGCGCAAGGCTGGCAAGCACGTGCATCTGGTCGGCAACAAGGCCGAAAGCAAGTCTGCCGAGCATGGTCTCGTGGAAGCTTTCAAACTCGGATTCGGCGAGCCTATCGCGCTCTCTGCAGAGCATGGCCTCGGCCTGTCCGAGCTTTACTCCATAGTCTCGGCTGCCATCGACAAAGCGGAGGCTGAACAGGCCGAAGCGAAGGCAGCTGACCTTGCTGCCTCCAGCGATCTCGACTTCTTGCCTGAGGTAGACGTCGACATCACGCCGGATATGCTTGAAGGGGAGGGCGAGGACGCCACCCTTCGCTGGAACCCCCGCCGCCACCTTAACGTCGCGATCGTCGGTCGTCCCAATGCTGGCAAATCCACCCTCGTCAACCGCATTGTGGGCGAAGATCGGGTTCTGGTCGGACCGGAAGCCGGCATAACCCGCGACAGCATTCTCGTGCCGTGGGAATGGGAAGGCCGCATCATCAATCTGGTGGACACCGCCGGCATTCGTCGCCGTTCGCGCGTCACCGAGAAGCTGGAAAAGCTGGCCGTCGGGGACAGCCTCCGCTCTATCCAATATGCCGAAGTTGTCGTTCTTCTCCTCGACGCCACCATTCCATTCGAGAAGCAGGACCTGGCTCTCGCTGACCTGGTGGAGCGCGAAGGCCGCGCCATGGTCATCGCGCTCAACAAGTGGGATCTGATCGAAGACAAGAACAAGGCTCTGGCAGAGTTGCGCGAAGCCTGCGAGCGCCTGCTGCCGCAGGTGCGTGGTGTGCCGCTGGTGACGCTGTCCGGTTTGACTGGACGCAATATCGACAAGCTCATGGACGCCATCTTCTCCATTGAGCGCAGCTGGAATGCCCACGTTTCCACCTCCAGGCTCAATCGCTGGTTGGCGGGCATGCTTGAGGGCCATCCGCCTCCCGCGGTATCGGGTCGTCGTTTGAAGATGCGCTATATGACGCAGGCCAAGACCCGGCCGCCTAGCTTCATCATCTTTTCTTCGCGTCCGGACGCGGTCCCGGCATCGTACCAACGCTATCTGGTCAACGGCCTGCGCGAGGCCTTCGACATGCCTGGTACTCCCATCCGCATATGGCTGCGCGGTGGAAAAAACCCCTACGTCAAGGACTAGGGTGCGGGACCATTCGGCATGACGGCATCCGCAATGCGGATGCCAGCGAATGGCCTATTCACTTCCTCTGAGCTTGCCCTATAGTGCGCGCGTCGTAACACCCCGCCATTGGTCGCGGCGTGCCAACTTTGCACTTTGTTGCTTACAGAAATCCTCATCGTCGTCGTTCTGATTCTTGTGAACGGCGCCCTGGCCATGTCCGAACTGGCCGTCGTTTCATCCCGTTCCGCGCGTCTGAAAGTCCTGGCTGACCAGGGGAGCAAGGGCGCAGCCACAGCCCTAAAGCTCGCGGAAGACCCCGGTAAGTTCCTTTCCTCCGTTCAGATCGGCATTACGCTGGTCGGCATTCTCTCCGGTGCCTTCTCTGGCGCCACACTGGGTCTCCGGCTCACGGACTGGCTCAAGAGTGTCGGCATACCTGCTAATATTGCCGACGTGGGCGGTGTCGGTGTTGTCGTGGTCCTTATCACCTATGGCTCGCTCATCCTGGGCGAATTGGTGCCAAAACAGATTGCCCTGCGCAATCCTGAGGGCGTCGCAACGCGCGTTGCCCAGCCTATGGCATTCCTTGCGCTGATCGGCACGCCGATCGTCTGGTTGCTGGATATTTCCGGCAAGCTGGTGTTGCGCCTGCTGGGCCAGGGCGGTGAGGCCGAGGAGTCGGTCACCGAGGAAGAGGTCCGCACCATTATCGCCGAGGCCACCACTGCGGGTATCTTTGAGACCGAGGAGCACTCCATGCTCTCCGGCGTCATGCGCCTCGCCGACCGCTCTGCCCGCGGCCTGATGACCCCGCGTCTCGACGTGGTCGTGATCGATCTGGAAGATACTTACGAGGAAAACCTCAAGGTCATCCTCTCGACAAATCACACCAAGATTTTGGTCCAGGAAGGTGACGCGGACTCCATCCTCGGCGTCCTGTCGCTGTCCGATCTCCTGCCTGATCTCGCCGCCGGCAACCAGCCTGACCTGCGCAAGCTGGTAAAGCCTGTGCCCGTGGTAATGGAGCACGCCGTTGCCCTTGACGTGGTCGAGGCCATCCGCAAGTCCTCTGCCCAGCTGGCGCTTGTGGTCGACGAATATGGCCACTTCGAAGGCATCATCACCTATGGTGACGTGCTCGAGGTGATCACGGGTATCTATAACGAAGAACCGGGCGAAGAGCCTGCCGTCGCGCAGCGTGCCGATGGCTCCTGGCTGGTCGCAGGTTGGATGCCGGTGGATGACTTCCGTGAGCGCTTTAATGTGCCTATCCCCAAGGATGCTCGTTACGAGACCCTGGCTGGCTACGTGCTTTCCCAGCTCAACCACCTGCCAGCGATCGGCGAAACTTTTGACCGGGAAGGCTGGCGCTTTGAGGTGCTCGACCTCGATGGCCATCGCATCGACAAGGTGCTCATTGCGCCGATCAACGCGGCAAGCTGAACCTCAATCGGGGTGGCGCTATAGCGCCATCCCGAACCATACGACTGACGGCTCGCGCCGAAGTTCGTTGAAGCCGCTCTTCGACCAGAAGGCGATGCCCCCTTCATTGGTGACGTTCGCCCCGAGGTGAATACCTCTGACGCCGGCCTTCCTCGCCTGATCAACCCACATTTTGAGCAAATTGGTGCCGACTCTCTGCCCGCGCAGACGTGGCAGCAGATTCATATGGATATGCGCAGGATAAGCGATAGTGAGATCTGAAGGCGCATTGGAGGGCGCGTTGATGGTTGCGATCCGGGCTTTATCCGCCTCGGTCATGTCCTCGGAATCAGCGTAGAAAAGCCTCAGGTCGGGCCACCATTCGGCTTCAAGACTTTCGGCGAAGCGTTTGGTGTCGTGCGTACCGACGATATATCCGGCAACGCCGAGGTCATCCTCAGCGATGAACACATTGTGGGGTTCCAGCACCCCATAGGGTGCTGAATAGATGTGACCGACGAGTTTCGGGTCATTGTGCAGCGCCGTAGCGTCCCGGCCGGCATCGCCAGTCTCGAGGCAAATGCTGTAAAGCGCGTCGAGATCGTCTGACCGATAGGCGCGCAACTCCAGCAATCAGATCTCCTCGAACACCCCCGTCTCAACGTTGTAGACCCGGCCCTGTTCGTCAAGAGATGGATTGAGCAGGTCTATCAGTGCCGGCGCGATGTCGTCGGGGGTGGGGAGGGTTTGTGGGTCTTCGCCAGGCATGGCCTTGGCACGCATCGCGGTGCGTACGGCCCCAGGATAAAATGCATTGACGCGCACAGTCGTCGATGCCAATTCGCCGGCGTAGGATTTCACAAGCGCATCAAGCGCTGCCTTGCTGGCAGCATAAAGGCCCCAGAACGGCCGCTTGGAACGGGCGGAGGAGGACGAGATAAACACGGCACGCCCGTTCTCGGCGGCGCGCAACAGTGCGTCCAGCGAGCGGATCAGCCTGTAGTTAGCCGTGACATTAACGGCGAAGATCTTGTCGAAATCGTCGGGCTTGATATGCGCGACCGGGTTGAGCACGCCCAACTGGCCAGCATTGGCAATTAGACCGTCGAGGTGGCCCCAGCGCTCAAAGATCGCTGCGCCCAAACGATCAATGGCGTCGCCATCGCGCAGGTCGAGTGGCACGAGTGTCGTCGAGCCGCCAAACTTCTGGATTTCGTCGTCGAGCGCTTCAAGGCCGGCCACCGTTCGCGCCACTGCAATGACGTGGGCACCACGCCGAGCGGCCTGAAGTGCGGCGGCATAGCCGATCCCCCGCGAGGCGCCGGTGACCAGTACGATCTTGCCTGCGAGCTCAGTCTTTTCAGTCATTAGCCTGCTTCCTTGAGCAGCGAAATCTGCTTGGGATCGCTCGTTGTCCGACCGTTCAGGTCGGTCAGGTTGGTCGGGTAGTCACCGGTGAAATAGTGGTCGGTAAACTGCGGCGCCAGGTTGTTGCGCTTCTCGCCGCCCACAGCCGTATAGAGGCCGTCGATAGAGAGGAAGGCCAGCGAATCTGCGCCGATATAGCGGCACATCGCATCGATATCGGCATACTGATTGGCCAGGAGCTTATCCGGATCTGGCGTGTCGATGCCGTAATAGTCCGAATGGAAGATCATGGGGCTCGCCACACGGATATGGACTTCCGTCGCACCGGCATCGCGGATCATCTGAACAATCTTGATCGAGGTCGTGCCACGGACAATC
>JAAZLP010000204.1 GCA_012799265.1 Phyllobacteriaceae bacterium
ACCTTGAGGCGCTGCTCGTCAAAGCTGGTGAAGCTATCGCCGCTGGCTTCCGTCGCCTGGCTCGGGGGCAGATAAACGCCGGAAGCGTCCATCATGGCGCTACCCGCATTGGGATTTATGCCCATGGTCTGCACCGACTGCTGCGCCATCCGGCTGGTGATGCTCGGAGACGGTGCACCCATCGACTGCGGCGCGGGCATGACCATGTCTGGAGCCGCTTCCATGGCGATTTCCATCTCGGCCCGCGGCGGCGCCGGCACAGCCTGCTGGGCGACATCAACCTGTTTTTGGGGCGCGGCCAAAGCGGTGGCCTCCGGAGCCCGCACCACAACCGGCGCGGCAGGCGCCGTTTCGGCCACGCTCGGTTGATTGATCTGCCGGGCGAAGTCGGCAGGCGTCATTGAGGTCGACGAATAGAACTGCCAGCCCAGCGGCAGGATGAGAAGCGCGATGGCGGCGGTGCCGAGCGGGATGCGGGTGTCCATGATCGAAATCCTCTTGAAGGATGAGATGATGGACATGAGACGCTGGCGCCACCCGTTTCCTTGGGTCGGCATTTCAGTTTTTTTTGAATTTTCCTGTGTGGCGGCAAAAGCAGCAGCGCCAGCGGCGAGCGCGCGGGCGCGTGCATCGTCGCGCGGTGCCGGTGTCGGCGCTGACTTCAGCGACAGGAACGGATCATTGTCTTCGGGAAAGCTCATAATAGCCCCCTCAAGGTTTTGCGGGCTTCGTGCACATGGAAGGAGACGGTCGCTTCCTTGATGCCCATGATGTCTGCGGCGTCGGCATGGCTCAGCTCTTCGGCATAGACGAGGAGCACGGCGTCGCGCTGTTTCTCCGGGAGGCGTCGCACGGCTTCCCATAATTGGCGGTTTGTGGCGGCAGCTTCCTGATCCGCCTCCTGATCAGTGGGCGAGATTTCGGCCAGCGCATTGACCTGTCGGCTACGCCGCGACCCGGCCCGCTGGAAATCGCGCACCGCGTTAAGCGTGATCCGATAGACCCAGGATGAAAAGGCGCTGCGCCCGTCAAACCCGGCAATGGCGCAGCCGAGCTTGACGCAGACCTCCTGCGCGATGTCTTCCGCATCGGTGCGATTGCCACACCAGCGCCAGGCGGTGCGGTATATGAGGTCGTAATGATCGGCCAGAAGCTCGCCAAAAGCCTCCGGATCGCCATTGCGCGCGCGAACCACCAGCGCCTGGGTCAAAGACGACCTCATCTCTGGCGGGGGTGCGGCGGTCAGTCCCAACATCTGTGCATGCACTATCTGCCTCTCCGGGCTATTCTAGTGCGTAAGACGCCGCCGCCGTCCACTTCCTTTGGGTGCGGCGCCAAATATTTTTCTGAGAAGGCGAAGCCATGACCGAAGCGAAAAAGCAGGGACCCTTCGGGCTCAACCCGATCCGCATCATGATCCTGGGCATGGGTCTGCTGGTTGTGCTGATTTCCATCGGCATCATCATGGGCGGCCCCGGCTCTTATCAGGCGCTGAAGGAAGCCTCCAACGCCGCCAAGGAACCTACGGCAGAGCAGCTCGAAGCCAATCAGCCTGCGGCGAACCAATAAAGTAAAAAGCCCGGCCTCCTTGCAGGGAGCCGAGCTTTTTTCAATTACTCGTCCTGGCGGTTAAGCCACCAGCGCCTGTGGCACTGCTTCGGCGATAAAGCCGCCGCCAAGCACTTCGCTGGTCGTGCTGTCATCGGCATAGAAGACGCAGGCCTGGCCGGGTGAGACGCCATATTCGCCGGTGACGAGGGTTACATAGACCTCGCCATCGCGCATCTGGATAACACCGGGCTGCGGGCCCCGCGTTGAGCGGACTTTTACTTCCACCGGCGCGCCATTCCCCGCGCTGGCTTCAGTAAGCGGCATACCACCCAGCCAATTGACGTCACGTAGACGAACGGTGTGGGTCTTTAGTGCGTCGCGCGGACCGACGATGACGCGACCGGTCTTGTGGTCGAGCTTGACCACGTAGAGCGGCTCGCCCGCGGCGACGCCAAGGCCCTTGCGCTGGCCGATCGTGTAATTGACGATCCCGTCATGCTCGCCGAGCACCCGGCCATCGAGATGAACGATCTCACCCTTGGCCAGCGCCTCCGGGTGCATCTTTTTGATGATGTCGACATACTTGCCCTGCGGGACAAAGCAGATGTCCTGGCTGTCGTGCTTTTCGGCGATTTCGAGGTCGAATTCACGCGCCAGTTCACGCACGGCCGGCTTGCTCATCCCGCCCAGCGGAAAGCGCAGGAAATCGAGCTGATCCTGCGTCGTCGCAAAGAGGAAGTATGACTGGTCGCGGTCATTATCGACGGGTCGATAGAGATGGCGACGGCCATCTTCGCCCATCATGGTCTGGACATAGTGACCGGTCGCCAGAACGTCCGCGCCGAGATCGCGTGCGACGGCCATGAGGTCGACGAACTTCACCGACTGGTTGCAGGCAATGCACGGCACCGGCGTTTCGCCCTGCTGGTAGGCATTGGCGAAGGGCTCGATCACCGAATTCTTGAAGCGCTCTTCATAGTCGAGCACGTAATGGGGAATGCCCAGCTTGGCGGCGACACGACGGGCATCATGAATGTCCTGCCCGGCGCAGCACGCGCCCTTGCGATGCGTGGCCTCGCCATGATCGTAAAGCTGGAGGGTAACGCCGACGACTTCATAGCCCTGACGGGCGAGCAATCCGGCGACAACGGAGGAGTCCACGCCCCCGGACATGGCGACAACAACGCGCGTGTCCTCTGGGCGCTTGGCGATATCAAGCGAGTTCAGCATTCTTTCTCGTATCCGGTTGGGGTCAAGGGCCAGCGGCTACTATGGGCTGGCGTTCTACGCGAAAGGCCCTGTCCCTGTCCATTCCCGCCCGGCAGCTTTTGCCGGTGAGGCGGCAGGAAAGGCCGGATACGGGCTCATTGCTCGCCCCCGCACTGCGCTCAAGCACATGAAAACAAAGGGATTTGCGATCTGGCAAGGCTTTTGCATTGCTGACGGCGGATAGTTGTATCTTCAAGGATGCCCAAGTGGCTTCAAACCTGACCATTGTTAGCGGCAATGCAGCCCCTCGCGCATTTGGTGGCCAGTCGGCCGGCCATCAGGACGCAACCAGCGAAGCTGGCGGACTGCTTGGCATTTTCGGCGCGTTGCTCTCAAAGGATAGTTCGGCGGCGCCGGTCAGTGACAAGGCTGCGAGCCTGCCCAATGGTGGCGCCGATATCGACCTTGCCGCGCTGCTTGCTGGCATCGGCGATGGTGAGGACAATGGTCAGGATGAGCACGCACTGGTCGATGCCCTCGGCATGCCGATGATGCAGGCCGTTCCGGTGGATCCGCGGCCTATGCTCGATTTCATAGATGCCATGGCGGCGCTCAAGACCAGCCTCGATGCCGGTTCTCCACTCGATCCCGATCTGCTGGCCCAGATTGAAGCAGCGCTGGCCGATCTTGCGGGAGCACTCGGCCTTGATCTCGACGCCCTGCCAGTTCCGACCGATTTTGCGGCATTGCTTGCAGGCAGCGATGCCGAAGGCAAAGGGCTTGCCGCGACGCTGACCGGGCTTCTGACGCCTGTCGCCAGCTCGATTACCGACGCCAACATACAAGGGGCCTCCGACCAGAGCGCCCTCGAGAACCAGCTCAAGAGCCTGGGCGACAAGATCGGCGCCCTGCTCGCGGCCATCCAGAACGGAGAGGTATTGGCGGAAAAGCTCGCTGGCATCGGCATGCCGGTTGATGGCGAGCCCTCTGCTGACATTGCGGAAGCTATGAGCCGCTTCATGGCCGCCGCGAAGGCCGAGGCCCTTGTTCCCGACGCGCCTGAACTGGCCACACCTGCCCTGAAACTGACTGAACCCGTGCTGACCGGAAAGACGGCGGACAGCGCGGACTCAACGGAACCCACTTCTCCTGCCGCCAAGCCTATCGAGGCCAGTGCCGAGAGCTCTGGCGCAGATCGCGACGCAAGCGATGATCGTCCTGCCCGCGAGCGCCCCGAAGCCATGCGCGCCGAGCGTCCAGCGCCGGTCA
>JAAZLP010000205.1 GCA_012799265.1 Phyllobacteriaceae bacterium
CCGCCGCAGAACCTGCACCTTCACCGGTTGAGGCAGCTCCAGCCGCTGAAGAAAAGCCGACCCGCTCACGTCGCGTGAAGAAGGAACTGCCGCCCGAAGGCGTGGTGGTGACCTCGAGCACGGCAGCGCCGGCGGAACCTGCAGCCGCTGAGGGCGAGGCGCCCAAGAAGAAGGCCGGCTGGTGGCAGCGCCGCCTCGGTCTGGGCTAGAAACAACAAGGCGGCCTCCGGGCCGCCTTTTTCATTCCGCCAGTGGCGAGCCTAGCCATCAACGGCCCGGCCCCGGATATGGAGCTGGCGCGAGACGACCGCGATCCCTTCCCCGGGCACCCGCCGGAGCAGGATGCGGGTATAGTCCCCGGTCCCCGTTCGCTGGGGACGAATTGGGCTTGGCACATCCATGCGGCGCCGATCAGGCCCGACATAGATCGGCGTCTCGATATAAATGTGCTCGCTGTTCAGCTGCTGCTCAAGGCGAGCGCTGAGGACGTCATTCTTCTCCGGCAGGCAAACGACGTCATCAAACCCCATCGCGATATAGGTCAACATCTGCTCGTAGGGGATGTCCGGCACGAAGAGGACGATGGGGGCAAAGCTGATTTCTGTTCGTTCGGACCGCCTGAGGGCGCTGACCAGCTTCTCCTTGGCCTCGTCGCCCATATCGTAGTGCACAAGGGTATAGAGCACACGCCGGGCGTCGACCCTATCGAAACCAGCAACGGCAAGATCGGCTGCCTCACCAAAACCGACGCTACGGCAGAGGCGCAACATCATGTTGATGTGCTGATCGCCATGCGCAACGACCAGGGCATGGCATTGCGACAATGCACTAGTCGTCGCGGACATGATGGCACTCCAAAGATACCATCATTACTATAGGCGAATTCACTTAGAAAATAATCCGGATCATTCCCGGTATGTTATCCAAGAGTTACTTCAGAAAACGCCGCATCCGTTCCAATGCTTCTTCTATACTGTTCCTTGTGCCAGCATAGGAAAAGCGGACGAAGCCGTTGCCGTCGGTCCGATCGAAATCGACCCCTGGCGTGGCAGCGACCCCTATCTCCTCAAGCAGGGTCTCGCAAAATTTGAGGGAATCATTGGCGAAGCGGCTGACCCCGGCATAGGCGTAGAACGCGCCATCGCCCGCGGAAGGCAGGTCGAAGCCGATCTCGCGCAGCCCCTGCGTCAGCAGGGTCCGGTTCTCGGCGTAATGCGCCTTCTGCTCTTCTGAATAGTCGCGCTCACCGAGAGCGACCGTGGCTGCGATCTGGCTGAGAGTCGGCGCCGAGATGAAAAGGTTCTGCTGCAGGATTTCCGCGCGGCGGATGAGATGCTCGGGCAGCACCATCCAGCCGATACGCCAGCCGGTCATGCAGTAATATTTGGAGAAGCTGTTGATGATGATGGCGTCCCGCGTCAGCTCAAGGGCGCTTATCGAGGGGCCGGAGTAATCGAGGCCGTGATAGATTTCGTCGGAGATGACCTGAATGCCGAGGCGCTTGCAGGTGCTGATGACGTCGAAAAGGCCGTCGCGATCCAGCGATGCGCCGGTCGGGTTGGCAGGGCTGGCAAAGAGGAGACCGTCGAACGGCATCTTCCAGAACGCCTGCTCAATGTCGGCGCCGGTCAGGCGCCAGCCATTGGCTGCGGTGACCGGAATTTCGACGGCGTTGAAACCGAGACCGTTGAGCGTATTGAGATAGGCCGGATAGCCAGGCCGTGTCACGGCAATGCGGGCGCCAGGCTTGAAGGCCGCATGGAAGGCGAGAATGAAGCCCGACGACGAGCCCATCGTTGCGATGATCAGATCGGGATCGATCTCGACATGATGCTGGTCTGCATAATAGCGCGAGAGCGCCTCGCGCAGGCTGATGAGCCCCTTGGCATTGGTATAGCCCTGCGGCTCCGGCAGGGCCTTCGCGACAGCCTCCAGCACGCGTGGCGCTGGAGCTGCGCCGGGCTCGCCGAGTTCAAGATGGGCAATGTTGCGTCCCATGCTCTCGAGTTCGCGGGCGCGCTTGAGGATGTCCATGGCGAGGAAGGGCCGCATGCCATCGGTCAGCCTGTTGGACAGCTCGGTGAGTTTATCGGTCATATCGCCTCCGGCATTCCGCATGGGACTAGCGCGCCCCACCCATCTTCTCAACCTCTTTCGGTCCAGCCCTCACCGTCGCGACAACGGGCTGCGCGTTTGCGGATCAGTCTGCTAGAAGACAGTGACTGACTCGACTGGAGCCGACCATGAATCGCCTGCCCCTCGTTCTCACCGCTGTTTCTGGCATCCTTGCCGGGGCCCTGGGCTATTCGGTGCTCAACCAGCCCAAGCCGGTGACTGACGAAGCGGCGGTGCGCGCCATTGTCGAAGAAGTGCTGGCGCAGCAGGCACCGGTCGTTGCTGAACCCCCTGCCCCCCATCTGGCGCCGACGGTCGCCGAGATTGATCCGGCCGTGCTCAATCCGATGATCGAACAATACCTGATGAGCGACCCCAAGGTGCTGCAGCGCGTGTCGCGGGCGCTGGAGACAGCATTGCGCGCTGAAGAGCAAGAGCGCAGCACGGCGGCGATCGCCCAGTTCCAGGAAGCCATCTTCAATTCGCCCGACCAGGTTGTGGTTGGCAATCCCGATGGCGACGTCACCCTGGTGGAATTCTACGACTACAATTGCGGCTATTGCCGCTCGGCCGTGCCGGATCTGGCGAGCCTGATCGCGGAAGACCCGAACCTGCGCGTCGTGCTCAAGGAATTCCCGATCCTCTCCAACGAATCCTTTGATGCCGCCCGGGTTGGCGTGCTGGTCGGCCAGAGCGATGCCAACTATTGGGCATTCCACCAGACGCTCTATTCCGGCCGCGGTCAGGTCAACAAGGACGTGGCGCTGGCGGCAGCAGCCGAACTTGGCCTGCCCCGGGTGGACCTCGAACTGCGCATGAATGATGATAGCGTCAACCAGACGCTCGACAACTCCTTCAAGATCGCACAGGCGCTCGGCATCAGCGGCACGCCCACCTATATCATCGGTAACGAAATCATTCCGGGTGCCATTGGCGTTGAGGAACTGCGAGACCGCGTCGCCAATATGCGCGCCTGCGGCCAGACCCAATGCAGCTGACGCAGCTTCCGACCCGGCGCTGCGGCATGCAAACCTTTGCTTTTCGGTGCATTTCGTGTAACCGCCCTTGCGCCGGGGAAGAGCCCCGGTGCACAAGGCAATGATCATGGCAAAGCGCGTTCTCGTCCTCAACGGCCCGAACCTCAACCTGCTCGGTACACGCGAGCCGGGCACCTATGGTTCGGAAACTCTCAAGGACATCGAAAACCTCTGTAAAAAGACGGCAGACGATCTGGGCCTTGCGCTCGACTTCCGCCAGTCCAATTACGAAGGCGAACTCGTTACCTGGATCCAGGATGCGCGCAACACTGCGGACGCTATCCTGATCAATCCCGCTGCCTATTCCCATACCTCCGTCGCCATTCACGACGCCCTTCGGGCGGTCGCGCTGCCGGTGGCGGAAGTTCACCTATCCAATATTCATCAACGCGAAGCGTTCCGGCACCATTCCTATGTGTCCTCGGTCGCTTTCGGCGTTATTTGCGGCTTTGGCGCGCTGGGGTATAAACTTGCCCTCGAAGCCTTGGCCCAAAAACTAAACTAGAGCTTCTGACGAGAAGCCGGGAGACCGAAAGAATGACCAAGTCGCCAGTGGACCAGGACCTGATCCGCGCCATCGCCGAACTGCTGAACAAGGAAAACCTTGCCGAGATCGAAATCGAGCAGGATGACCTTCGCGTTCGCGTAACGCGCTCCTATCCGTCCGAGGCGCCGGCCTATGCCCCGGCACCGTTCCAGTACATGGCGCCGCCGCAGGCCCCAGCCACCCAGGCTGCACCCGCCGCCCCTGCTGGCTCAGTTCCTGCCGCTGTTCCGGCGAAGACCGAAGACCTGGCATCCAATCCCGGCACCCTGACCTCGCCCATGGTCGGCACCGCCTATCGCGCGCCGGAGCCCGGCAAGCCTGCCTTCGTTGAAGTCGGCGCCAAGGTCTCCGAAGGCCAGACGGTTCTCATCATCGAAGCGATGAAGACCATGAACCAGATCCCCGCACACCGCTCGGGCACTGTCACCCGCATCCTCGTGGACGACGCCCAGCCAGTCGAATATGGCGAGCCGCTTGTCGTCATCGAGTAAGGAGACTTTCCGTGTTCCAGAAAGTCCTCATCGCCAATCGCGGCGAAATCGCCCTGCGCATCCTGCGGGCGTGCAAGGAGCTCGGCATCCAGACCGTGGCGGTCCACTCGACCGCTGACGCAAATGCCATGCATGTACGCCTTGCCGACGAGAGCGTCTGCATTGGCCCCAACGCGGCCAAGGACAGCTATCTGAACATCCCGTCGATTCTGGCCGCCTGCGAGATCACGGGCGCTGACGCCGTTCACCCCGGCTACGGCTTCCTTTCGGAAAACGCCCGCTTCGCCAAGATTCTTGAAGAGCACAAGGTGACCTTTATCGGTCCCTCGGCGCACCATATCGAGATCATGGGCGACAAGATCACGGCCAAAAAGACCGCCGTCGAGCTTGGCATTCCCGTGGTCCCGGGTTCTGCCGGTGCCGTCGAGACCGAGGAAGACGCGCTCAAGACCGCGCGCGAAATCGGCTATCCGGTGCTGATCAAGGCGACCGCTGGTGGCGGTGGCCGCGGCATGAAGGTCGCCAAGACCGAAGCCGACCTGCTCGAAGCCTGGTCGACTGCACGCACCGAAGCCAAGGCCGCCTTCGGCAATGACTCGGTCTATATGGAAAAGTATCTCGGCAAGCCGCGCCACATCGAGGTTCAGATCCTCGGCGACGGTCAGGGCAATGCCGTGCATCTGGGTGTGCGCGACTGCTCGCTGCAGCGTCGCCACCAGAAGGTCTGGGAAGAGGCCGGTGGCCCCACCATCAAGCCGGAAGAGCGCGACCACATTGGCGAAATCTGCGCCAATGCCATGCGCAAGCTGAAATATTCCGGTGCCGGCACGATCGAGTTCCTCTACGAGAACGGCGAGTTCTATTTCATCGAAATGAACACGCGTTTGCAGGTGGAGCACCCGGTTACCGAAGCAATCACCGGCATCGATCTTGTTCACGAGCAGATCCGTGTCGCGGCA
>JAAZLP010000206.1 GCA_012799265.1 Phyllobacteriaceae bacterium
ATACAATTGGAATGGATGGGTTAAGTTGTGGGTGATTCAAGGGCCATAGGGTGGAACGGGGGCAGGAGGTCAAAATGAAGTATCGACAGATCCGCTCTCTTCTACAAGCAGCCAGCAGTCTTTTGGACGAGCGTGACGGGATCGACCGTCAACTTGCCCATATCTTGGATCAGATCGCCGAAACGGTGCAGCGCATTGATGGCATGTCCAAGGGGTCCGCCAACGTAATCCAGTTTCCCGTCAACGGTCAGAGCCACGCTATTGTGTCGAAAGGGAAACCCGAATTTGGTTCCAACCACCGAGCCCTAGAATAAAAAGTGATCCTAGAGCATGCTTTCAACTGTTAAGTGGGGTCAGTCCCAGTTTTAGTTCACCTTCTTGCAGCTCGACATGAACGACAGTCGACTTTTTGAGACTCTTACGCTTGCCGTGCCGGGCCTGGTATGGGTCTGCGATACGCTGGGCCATGTTGAGTTTAACAACGCGCAGTGGTCCGAGTTCACCGGCTTGCCTCAAGAGGCTGGACTAGGGTTGGGGTGGCTTGACAGCATTCACCCAGCTGACGCTGCCGCGTTTCGGGCGCAGCTGCCCATGCTTCCGGATACCTTCGAGAATGTTCAAGCGGAAATGCGCGTTCGACGGTATGATGGCGTGTATCACCGTCACCTCTTGAACGTTCGTCATGTCGGCGATGGCAAGTGGGTGGGCTGCGCGATCGACGCGCATGAATTGCTGACCGCAGAACTAAGAGATGCGACCCAAGGCAAGATCCTCGAGATGGTTATTGCCGGTGTCGCGCTTCCGCATCTGCTTGCAGAGCTGTGCAAAGCTGCGGAGCGCCAGATACCCGGTGCCACCTGCAGTATCTTGCTGGTGGAGGCAGTCAGCGGTAGGTTCACTGCAGGCTACGCGCCAAACTTGCCTGAAGAATTGATGGCCGCGGTCCCGAACATCAAGGTCGGAAAAGGTGTGGGTTCCTGTGGCACCGCTGCCTTTGAGAAACGCGATGTGATCAGTACCGATATTGCCAGTGATCCGCTCTGGGACAGCTGGCGGCAGTTGGTCTTGCCTTTGGGTTTTCAAGCTTGTTGGTCAAAGCCGGTTTTCGCTGCCAATGGCGATGTCATCGCTTCTTTTGGGTTCTATTTTCGCGATAAGCGAGGTCCCAGCCCTGCAGAACTTCGGGAATTAACACGACTTCGCGGACTGGCATCTCTGGCAATCGAACGCGCACGCATGTTTGAAGCTCTGCGAGAAAGCGAAGAACACTACCGCCATACCGTCGAGCAAAACCCGCAGATACCGTGGACCGCTGATCCACGGGGACAAATCCTTAGCGTGTCATCACGTTGGGAAGAGATGACAGGCATTTCTCAGACCGATGCTTTGGGAAACGGATGGCTTCAGGCGCTCCACCCCGACGATGTCGCGCCAACTGTTGAGAGATGGGCGGAAGGACAAGCGAGCGGGGAACCCGTGGACTTAGTCTATCGAATACGCCTCAGCACAGGCCAATATCGGTGGGCACGGGCCAGAGCAACCGCACGCCGAGATGGGCTTGGCACGATCATTAAGTGGTACGGCACCGTTGAAGATATCCATGAACACCATCTGGCTGCAGAAAAGCTCAGACGTCAGGTCTATGAAGATGACCTGACGGGCTTGCCCAACCGGCGTCGATTTGTCGAGGAGCTCAGGCGCCGCTTGGCCTCTGGATATGAGCCCATCGGCTTGATGATCCTGGACATGGACGACTTCAAACTTGTCAATGATCGGTATGGGCACCTCACTGGCGATGGTATCCTACGCTTGTTCTCGCGCTATCTCGAACAGATCGTTAGGCGTGATGAGTTTATAGCACGTCTAGGTGGCGATGAATTTGCCGTCATCTGTCGTCATATTTCTGATGATAGCTGCCTGGTCGAGCGGGCGCAGTCTATCGAAGCCAAACTCGATGCATCCCTCAAGGCCAATAAAAAAACTCGATCACTACGGCCAAGTATAGGCTGCGCGCTCGGCCAGCCGGGGGAGAACCCCGATGAAGTCTTCAAGCGCGCCGACCTCGCTCTTTACGCAGCCAAATCCGCAGGAAAAGGCACTGTTCAGCTGTTCAACCCTGCCATCCGAAATGCGGCGTCGAAACGTAGCAGAGCTTTGGAGCTCGCCAGAAACGCGGTGCGGGAAGACTGGATTGAACCCTACTACCAGCCGATACTTAGCCTGGACGGTCGGGGCCTTCGCGGCTTCGAGGCGCTGCTGCGCATCAATCACCCAGAAGACGGCCTTTTATCCCCGAGCGTTATTAACGCAGCCTTCGATGACCCCCGTCTGGCGGACAGCATCGGTCTCCGCATGGCTCAAATGGTCATTGAAAACATTGGGTCCTGTGCTGCCGAAGGCCTTGACTTCGGGCAAGTCTCAATCAACTTGGCGACAGAAAATCTCATCAATGCAGCCTTCGTGACCAATGTTCTCGGCTTGCTGGATCAACAAGCCTTGCCCCACAGCGCTATCAAGCTTGAAATCACCGAGCAGGTTCTTATGGATGAGGTTGGTGAATCAGTTGTCGAGAATCTCGCACGACTGCGAGAAAGCGGAGTTGGCATTTCCTTGGACGACTTCGGCACCGGGTACGCCTCTCTGATTCACCTGCAGTCCTTGCCTGTCGATGAGATAAAGATCGACCGGTCGTTTGTGTCCAGGCTTGGAACAAACACGAATAAAGGCGAAATTGTCAGGGCAATGCTTGGGCTGGCTAAGGCGCTCAATCTCACCACAGTTGCCGAAGGCATCGAGGCGGAGGTCGAAGCGCGAGTACTCGCTGAATGGGGCTGTGACTACGGCCAAGGCTATTTGTTCGGGAAGCCGATGAGCTTTAAAGCGGCCGCGGAATATGTGCGCGTTAAGGCAGGGCAACTAATCTAGCTCCCGATAACTCAGCGCATCCAGAGGTTGGATTCCTGCATTTCCAGTTGCGTGACGTTATAGTGGGTTTTTGGGGGGGCTATATGGTGGAGGCAATGACAAAGGTAGCAGCCGCTTCAGAAGATGCTGGAACGTTCCTGTTCGGCCGAAGCTATAATATTCTGCGCAAGATCGTCGATCGGGCCGCCATTGGCATGGCCGTGACGGGTATGGACGGCGTCGTGGTCTACACCAACAACGCCTTCGAGCGCGAGTTCATGCTCGACCGGTCTGCCTCCGCATCTATGCTTCACGGGTTCTTCGATCCCATGGATGCCGACGTAGTCTCGGCTCTTTCGGACGTCTTCGCTGGGCGAAGTGAAAGTTACGAGGGAGAACACCTGTGCCGAGGACGAAGTGGCACGATGATTTGGGCCCTGATCGCAGTGTCGGTGCTGAAATCTGAAGCTACTGGGGACCCTTTATATGTGATAATTCAGGCCGGTAGCATAGATCGTCGTAAGCAGGTGGAACATGCGCTCGCCGAGAGCGAGAGCCGTTGGCATTTCGCGCTAGAGGCTGCCCGGCAGGGGGTCTGGGATCACAGCGCGCGGACTGGACGCATGTTCTACTCACCGATGTGGCGCATCATGCGCGGCATCTCGCTCGATGAGGTCGTCGATGATGACCAGGAAGCATGGCTACAGCGCGTGCATCCCGATGATCGGGATCGCATTAGGCCGAGCGTTACGCGTCAAAATAAGGGGGAGCAGGGGTACGACATTCTGGAATACCGTGAGCGCCATCGTGACGGACACTACATTTGGATTCTCAGTCGCGGCAAACCAGTCGAGTGGGACGAAGATGGCAATGTCTTGCGCACGGTCGGAACCGATACTGACATCACACATCTCAAGGAGATTGAAGCTCGCCTTGCGCACGCCGCATCTCACGACAGCTTGACCCAGCTCGCCAATAGGCCATCGTTCCAGACTTCCGTGGAGACAGCCCTCGCTGGTCCCGCGAGCAGTTATCTAATGTTTCTTGATCTCGACCACTTCAAGCCCATTAACGATGCCCTGGGTCATGCCGCAGGCGACCACGTGCTGGTCGAAGTGGCGCGTGTTCTGCGCCAACACATTTTGCCGAAAGGCGCTGCTGCCCGTATCGGAGGCGATGAATTCGCCGTTCTCCTCTACCATCCGGATAAGACCAAGGTCTATGAGATAGCACAGACCGTTTCCGATGCGATCCGCTCCATCACAGTCGGGCATTTACCGGTCGGTGACTTGCCGACATTTGGTGTCAGCGTCGGTATCGTTAGCCTTTCGTCCGGAATGGATTTCGGCACTGCCCTAGCCCGCGCGGATGCCGCGTGCTATGCGGCCAAGAGAGCCGGACGTGGTCGCATTGTTATGCTAGATTGATTAAAAATAGCGTCCCTATCCGCGGTGGCTTGAGTGAGCCAACCTTCCTGCGACCGGCCGGTGACCACGCGCAGTCACAGAGGAATGAAACTCTCGCCGCAGCCACTGCACGACCGGCTAGACACAGCCCTGCTGATCATCGCCCTTGCAGGATTGGCCAGCGGATTGGCGCTGATGCTGGCCGGGCAGGCTCAACTGGCCGCTCTGACCTGCTCTGCCGGCGCAATTCCCATCCTTTCCACACTGCCGGCGGAAATTGTGCGGAGTCTTGCGAAGGGCGAGGTCGGCCTCGACATCGTGGCCGCTCTATCGATGTCTTTTGCGCTGCTCTTCGGGTAAACACTGGCAGCAGCCTTTGTTGCCCTGATGTATTGCGGGGACTTTCCTTGAGAGTTCTTCCGAGGGCCGCTGGTACAGGAAGCGATCGACGTGGCGGTCATTTTGAGTGCGTTGCGGGCGCCGCGTATCACGCCCCGGCGATCCGCCTTGCCAAGAGGAGAACCCTGATTATGTGGTTTTTGCTGCGCACCACGCTAGTGGTGGCCATGGGTAGTGTCGCCGGCGCGGGCCCAGGCGCCGCCCAGCCATATGACCCCGTTGCAATGGGGGAGGAGCTGGTGCGCATGTACTGCGCCGACTGCTATGCGATCAAGGCCACCGGCCAGAGCCCGTTTCCGCCGGCGCCGTCGCTTCGGGAGCTGCAGTTTCGCTACAATGTGGAATTGCTGGCCGAGGCGCTGGTCGAAGGCCTGACGGCACATCCGGACATGCCCGAATTTGAATTCGACCCCGAGCAAGCCGCCGCCATCATCGCCTATCTTAAGTCTTTCGAACACTGAGGGGCACGTCGCCCTTGTTTTACGACCAATAGCATGCAGCATACCGTTGTCGTTCTAAGCGAGTTCAACTTGCTCGCGGGTATATCCGGGTCTCTCTTCGTGCTCTTCCAGCCCGCTGACCTCACTGCCTGTTTCGAGATAGAGCCCCTCCGCAAGACTTGGCACCGCCTTATCGATCATGCCCAGGGTCTTTGCAGCCTCGAAGACGCTGTTGAGGTTGGAAAGATGCTTGTTGACCGTTTTTGGCGACACACGCGTGTAGTCTGGCCCCTTGGCGCGTGCCTCAACGATGACCTGCAGGATCCCCTTTTCCTGCTCGGCCTTGGATCGCCAGTACACCTTCGGGATGTCGATCAGCATGCTGCGGTATTCAGCCATGTGCTGCCGGGAGTAGCCCCGGATATCGACGTCACCACAGATTTGCAGCCATAGGCGCAGAGACGGGCCAAGATTGATGACCGCATCCGGGCCAACTTGTTTCGACTTTATCCGCTCGCCAACCAGGTATGGCG
>JAAZLP010000207.1 GCA_012799265.1 Phyllobacteriaceae bacterium
AAAATTTTGGAATTAACGAGACTTAGATGCAGGACTTCAAGGCGCAGCCGCCGATGGGAATTGGGCCAAGCGGGGCCACTCCGGCGGCCGATTCAGTTTATGAATTGATCCGGGACGACATTATTTCAGGTCGTCTGGCGGCCAATTCGCGCCTTGTCGTTGCCGAGCTGGCCAAGCGCCACAACACCTCGACAAACCCCATTCGCGAAGCGCTGCAAATGCTGCGCGGCGAGGGCTTCGTGGTGATGTCGCCCAATCGTGGCGCCCGCGTGCGCCCCATTGATCAGGAATTTGTCCGCGACATCTACGAGATCGGCGTGCTGATCGAGCCGGCGCTGACGCGCTGGTTTGTCGGCATGGCGACGCAGCAGGATATCGAGCAGCTCGAAGCGGTGCAGGCGGAGATCGAAGCCAATAACTTCGCCGATCAGGTCAAGCACAGCGAGCTCGACACGCGCTTTCACACGATCATGTATGAGCGCCACTACAACCGGCATGCCGCAGAGCTGTGGTGGAAATATCGCGAAGTGCTGCGCGCCGTGAGCCGCCGCTTCGATTTCACCCTGGCGCGGCGCGCCCAGGTGCTGCGCGAACATCGCGAACTGATCCGGTTGATCAAGGACGGCGAGGCCGACAAGGCCGCCGCGCTGGTGGCCCAGCACGTGGAAGGGTCGGGCAGGCACATTGTTGAACATATGCGGGCGGCGGAGGCAGCGCGCGCCGGCTGACAGAACCGGCGACCGGCCGGACCTTGGGAGGGGGAAATGAAAATCACTGGCGTCAAACCGTGGCTGATCAAATCGGCCGCGTCCTATTGGGGCGAGTTTCTCTTCGTCGAAGTGACGACCGATGCCGGAATTTCCGGCTGGGGCGAGATCACCTCCACCACCTTCGTCGCCAATCGCGCCCTGGCGGTAATGCTGAAACAGGTCAGCAAGATCATCGAGGGCGACGACCCCAGCCAGATCGAGCGCATCTGGCACAAGGTGTTCCGCAACTTCACCTATATGGGCAGCCGCGGTGCCGCAGTGGAATGCGTCAGCGCCATCGACATCGCGCTCTGGGACATTCGCGGCAAGGTGCTGGGTCAGCCGATCTACGAACTGCTCGGCGGGCCGGTGCGCGACGACATCCTGCTCTATACCCATCCTGATCAGCGCAAGTTCACCAGCAAGGAAGGCGTGCAGCAGGAAATCCGGGACATCATCGCCTCCGGCCACACCTCGCTGAAATTCGACCCCTTCGCGCAGCAGCGGTCGCTCGACGCCAAGGGCATTCCGCGCGAACAGTCCGAGGGCTATCTCGATGGCTCGATGACCCGCAAGGATCAGCGGGAAGCGGCTGAACTGACCGCGCTGATCCGCGAAACGGCGGGGCCGGATATAGAGCTGCTCATCGATGCGCATGGCCGCTTTGACGTGCCGACGGCGATCAGGCTCTGCAATAGTCTCGAAGAGGCTGGCGCTATCGACTGGTTCGAGGAGCCGGTGCCGCCGGAAAGTTTCAATGCGCTGCGGCAGGTGCGCGACAAGGTCAATGTGCCCATTTCCTGGGGCGAGCGCGGGCATACCAAATGGGACTTCGTGCCCATCCTCGAGCAGCGGCTGGCTGATTACATCATGCCCGACGTAACCTGGACGGGCGGGATCACGGAACTCAAGAAAATCTCAGCGCTCTGCGAGGCCTATTACATCCCCGTTTCGCCGCACGATGCCGCGGGCCCGATCAATGTCGTGGCCGGCGCGCAGGTGATGATGACGGTGCCCAATTTCTACCGGCTGGAAACGTCGGAATGGAACTTGAGCAAATACGATCATCTCATCGACCGGCCGCTCGATAATTCCAATGGCAGCCTCAAGCTGCATCGGGGGCCCGGTCTCGGGATCGAGATGAACCGGGACTATCTCGAAGACCATCGCATCGACATCGACTGATTGAACCGGACGGTAGGGAGGACCGAATGGACGATATAAGAGCTGCCGAAACCATCGAGGAAAATGTCCGCACGGCCTCGCGCCCGAGTGACCTCAGGATCACCGATATCCGCGTTGCCGAAATCATCGGCGCGCCTTTCACCTCGGCGCTGATCAAGGTCTACACCAATCAGGGGCTGGTCGGTTTTGGCGAAGTGCGCGACGGCGCCAGCGCCACCTATGCGCTGATGCTGAAGAGCCGCCTCTTGGGCGAAAATCCCTGCGACATTGATCGGCTCTTCCGCCGCATCAAGCAGTTCGGCGGGCATGGGCGACAGGGCGGTGGCGTATCGGGGCTGGAGATTGCGCTCTGGGATCTGGCGGGCAAGGCCTATGGCGTGCCGATTTACCAGATGCTGGGCGGCAAGTTCCGCGACAAGGTCCGGGTCTATTGCGACACCGACGCGGAAAAGCCGAGCGGGACGGAAACGGGCATGCGGCTCAAGGAGCGCCTGGAGCTCGGCTTCACCTTCCTCAAGATGGACCTCGGGCTGATGCAGATCGCCGATATTCCCGGCGCTGTCGTATCACCGGCCGGCACGCTCGAAGGCTATCGCATCCATCCCGGGCATGGCCGCTCGCGCAATGCGGAAGAACGGGCGGCGCGCAATGCGGTCTATGACATCCACAATGTCCGGCATCCCTTCACCGGGCTCCACTTCAGCGACAAGGGGCTCGATCTTCTCGAGCAATATATCCACGAGGTGCGCGAGGTCATCGGCTATGAAGTGCCGCTCGCCATCGACCATGTGGGGCATATCTCGCTGCAGAACGGCATCAGGCTGGCGCGGCGGATCGAGAAATATGTCCCCGCCTGGCTCGAGGATGTCGTCCCCTGGCAATATACCGAGCAATATCGCCAGCTCCAGGAAGCGACCACGGTGCCGATCTGCACCGGCGAGGACATCTATCTCAAGGAAGGGTTCGAGCCGCTGCTCAAGGCAGGAATTTCGGTGATCCATCCGGACCTTCTGACCTCAGGCGGCATTCTCGAAACCAAGAAGATTGGCGACATGGCGCAGGATCATGGGGTGGCCATGGCCATCCACATGGCCGAGAGCCCCATCGCCGCCATGGCTGCTGCGCATGTCGCAATCGCCACGGAAAACTTCATGGCGCTCGAATATCACACGGTCGAGGTCGACTGGTGGGACGATATCGTCACCGGCCTGCCGAAACCGCTGGTGAAGGACGGGTTCATCGAGGTGCCGGACAAGCCCGGTCTCGGCATTGACGACATTGTCGACGAGGTCCTGCTGCAGCATCTCCAGCCCGGCGTCTCCGGCATCTGGGAGCCTACGGATCAATGGGATTTCGAGCATTCCTGGGACCGGACCTGGAGCTGAGCGATGAAAATCACCGACCTGCGCTGCGCCGTCATCGGCAGGCACCCCATCGTCCGCATCGTCACCGACGAAGGGCTTTATGGTCTTGGCGAAGTCGAATTCACCAAGACCTATCTCAAGCCTTTCGTGCTGCATTTCCGCGAGGCGCTGATCGGCGAGGATCCGACAGATGTCGAGCGCTGCATGCTCAAAATCCGTCAGCGCGGCAGCTTCAAGCCCTATGGGGCAGCCGTCTCGGCCATCGAGCATGCGCTGTGGGACATTGCCGGCAAGGCGGCCAATGTGCCGGCCTACAAGCTCCTTGGCGGCAAGGTTCGAGACAAGGTGCGGGTCTATAATGGCTCGATCCGACGCAAGCGCTCGGGCGACCGACCGGAGGACTATGCCGAAGACGTCAAATGGATGATGGAGCGCCCCGAAAAGTTCTTCATGGTCAAGCAGGGCATCTCCTTTCATTCCAACATGAAGGACACCATTCCCGACTTCCATTACGGCATTCGCCAGAACAATGCCGGCTATCACGGCGCCATGGATCAGGGGCAGATCTCCGAGCGCGGCTTCAACCACATGCTGGACTGCGTTGCGGCGATGAAGGAGGTGCTGGGCGACAAGGTTTCCCTTGCCCTCGATTGCGGTCCCGGCTGGTTCCTCAACGACGCCATTCGCTTTGCCCGCGCGGTCGAGAAATACGACCTCATGTGGCTCGAGGATATGCTGACCGGCGACTATGTCCCCTGGGTCAATCCGCAGGCCTATCGGGAGCTGACGGTGTCGACCTCGACGCCCATCCATACCGGCGAGCAGATCTATTCGCGGCACAATTTCAAGGAACTGATCGAAACCCAGGCCGTGCGCGTGGTGGGCCCGGACCCGGCCGATATCGGCGGGATCGCCGAGCTCAAATGGGTGGCCGAACACGCCTATATGCATTCGATCATGATGGCCCCTCATGGCACCGCCAATGGGCTGCTCGGCCTCGGCGCGCTGATCAATGTCTGCGCGACGCTCCCCGCCAATTACATCGCCTTTGAATATCCCAGCGCCTCCGCCCCCTGGTGGGAGGACATCATCATCGGCCTGCCTGACGGCCCGATCGTCAAGGACAGCCATGTCGATCTCTTGCCGGGGCCAGGCCTCGGTCTCGACATCGATCCGGAGGGCGCGCGCAAATATCTGAGCGAAGAGGACGCCGACTTCTTCGCGCCCTGATCGCGCCTCACGCCATCCAATGATGGGTGACATCACCATGCCGGCGCCGCCGCTAAATCGAACTGCCTAAGGGCAAGGCGCGGTAAAAAAGCAAACTTTCCTGACACCCGCGGTGCGCTGGACGGCGCCGCGGGAGCAGGAGGTTGATGGTGAAGGGCATAATCCTCGCGGGCGGCAGTGGGACGCGGCTCTATCCGCTGACGCTGGCGATCTCCAAGCAGATCC
Source organism: Phyllobacteriaceae bacterium (assembly GCA_012799265.1). Taxonomy (GTDB): domain Bacteria; phylum Pseudomonadota; class Alphaproteobacteria; order Rhizobiales; family Devosiaceae; genus Devosia. The sequence continues at coordinate 4,754 of JAAZLP010000207.1, forward strand.
TGCCGATCTACGACAAGCCGATGCTCTATTATCCGCTGAGCGTGCTCATGCGCGCGGGCATCCGCGAAATTCTCATCATTTCGACACCGCGCGACCTGCCCTGCTTCGAGGCCCTGTTGGGCGATGGCAGCGAGTTCGGCCTCCAGCTTTCCTATGCCGAACAGCCCCATCCCAATGGGCTCGCCGAGGCCTTCATCATCGGTCGCGATTTTATCGGCGATGACCATGTCGCGATGATTCTCGGCGACAATCTCTATTTCGGCGATGGGCTGGCCGATCTCACCAGGGAAGCCGCCGCGCGCGACAGCGGCGCCACCATCTTTGCCTATCAGGTCGATGATCCGCAGCGTTATGGCGTCGTGACCTTTGACCCTTGTACTGGCAAGGCCATCCACATCGTCGAAAAACCGGACTTCCCGGAATCCGACTGGGCGGTAACCGGGCTCTATTTCTATCCCAATGATGTCGTCGACATTGCTGCCGCCACAAAACCCTCCGCCCGTGGCGAACTCGAAATTACAGCGGTCAATAATGACTACCTCCAGCGCGGCCTGCTCCATGTGGCGCGGCTGGGACGGGGCTATGCCTGGCTCGATACCGGCACGCATGAAAGCCTTCATGATGCGGCGTCCTTCGTGCGCACCATCGAGCAGCGGCAGGGCATGCAGATCGCCTGTCTCGAGGAAATTGGGCTGGAACTGGGCTGGCTTGATCCCGAGCGCGCCCGCGACAGGGCAGGGCGGCTGGGCGCCTCGCGCTATGCCACCTATCTCAAGCGGCGCATCGGGGAGCTGGCGCTATGAGCATCAGCATTCGCCAAACCGAACTTGCCGGGGTGCTGGAAATCAAGGCCCAGCCCCATGGCGATGACCGCGGCAGCTTTTGCGAGGTCTGGAACCAGGAGGCCTTTGCCCGCCACGGCATCGACACTGCCTTTGTTCAGGACAACCATTCCGTCTCGCGACAACGCGGTGTGCTGCGCGGGCTGCATTATCAATTGCCGCCCTTTGCGCAGGCAAGGCTGGTGCGGGTGGCGCGCGGATCGATCTTCGATGTCGCCGTTGATATCCGCCCGGGCTCGCCCAGCTTCGGCAAATGGGTCGGCGTCGAGCTGTCGGCCACGCGCTGGAACCAGCTCTTTGTGCCCGCCGGATATGCACATGGCTTTGTGACGCTCGAGCCCGATAGCGAGGTCATCTACAAGGTCTCGCGCCCCTATAGTGACCTCCTGGTCGTCACCGTCTCCCGTCTCGCCATCGACCTGAAACTCGATGCGCTGGTCCGCTCCATCGATGCCATCGACCTGCTCGCCGCCCGCTATCCCGTCCGCCTTGCACTTGTCGGCGGCGGCCCCGCTGGAGACGCGCTCAAGAGCCGCGCCAATGCCGTCAATGCCCGCCACGGTCGCGAGGTGATCAGCCTGGTTGGCGAAGCAGGCGATCCGCGTTCGGCCTATGCCGCGGCCGACATCGTCCTCGGCATGGGCAGTTCAGCCCTGCGCGCGCTCTCCATCGGTCGCCCGCTGATCGTCCAGGGCGAGGAAGGCTTTTCGCGCGTCTTCGAGCCCGACAGCGCCGGGCTCTTTCTCCACCAAGGCTTCTACGGCCTCGATAGCGGCCGGGAAGGCCCGGAAGTCCTCGCAGTGCAGATCGAGCGCCTGCTGGTCGACAAGCCGCTGCGGGACGAACTCGGCCAGATGGGCAGGTCCATCGTCGAGGAAAATTTCAGCCTCGACGCCCTGAGCAATCGTCTCCTCGATATCTACAAAACAGTGTCGCGCCAGAAGGCGCCCTTCATTCCCGGTGAGGTCGCGAGCGTGCTCGGCAAGGCATTCCAGCGTGAACTGCAGAACCATCAGCCGAAGCGCAAGCAGCAGAAGAAACTGCTCGAAAGCCTCAAGCTGCGCAGTGCGGCGAGCGGGGCCTGGCCCCCGGCCAATCTTGACATGGCAATGGAATGAGCGAGCCCATGCAACACGATGCCGCCCTTGCCCGTCCGCCCACGGTGTCGGTGATCCTGCCGACCTACAACCGCTCCCACTGCCTTGGCGACGCCATGGCGAGCGTCCTCTCCCAGTCCTGGAAAGCTCTCGAGCTGATCGTCGTCGACGACGCCTCCCGGGAAGACGTCGAGCCTATCGTCCGCGGTTTCAATGACCCACGGGTCCGTTTCACGCGGCGGGAAAAGAACGGCGGCGCCGGCGCAGCACGTAATTCCGGCATCGCCATCGCAAGAGGCAGCTTCATCGCCTTTCACGACAGCGACGATCTCTGGCTTCCGGGAAAGCTTGAGCGCCAGATGGGATTGCTGGCCGAGCTCGGGCCTGACTATGGCGTCGTGACCGGCCCAAAAATCCTTTATGGACGCGACGAAAAATTCAATTTCGGCAAGGGAAAGGCCGCCGTCGCGCCAGACCCGGCAACCAGGCTCACCCCGGGCGGCAACACGTTCCAGCATCTGCTGATGGATAACAGGATCAGCCTCCAGAACACGCTCTTCCGCCGCAATTGCTATCCCGGCGATGTCTGGTTCGATCCGCTCGTCCGCGCCAATGAGGATTGGGAATTCGCCGTCCGGCTTGCGCGCCATACCGACATTTATGAGGACAGTGAGCCCGTGGTTCTCGGCTTCATGTCCACCGACAGCATTTCCCATAACAAGCGGCGCGAATGCACGGGCATCGTGCGCATCCTCAAGAAGAACAAGGATCGCCTCGCCCTCTATCCGCACCAGCATGCCAGCCTGCGGCTCGACCTTGCCCACTACATGTTCAAGTTCGGCAAGCACCGCCGCTCCCTGGGGTTTCTCGTAAGCGCCTACCGGCTCTATCCGCGCAGCATCTCCATGCTCGGCTTCATGGTCCGGCGCTGGGCCGTGACCCGTCTCTCCAATGGCTGGCGCGCAATGGCGTCACCGCGAAGCAGGACGGGTCAGACCTGAGGGGCGCCTTAGCCGACGGCTTTCAGCGCCGGCTTTTGGTCAATGGTCGGAGACGGTTTTTCGCCATAACCAAGCCCGTGATAGCGGTCGAATTTGCTGGCGAGGACGGCGTCGCGATCATAGAGGTTCCGCAGGTCCAGCATGACGCGGCGGTTCATCTGACTGCTGATCTTGGTAAGATCATAGGACTTGAAGATCATCCAGTCGGTCATCACGACGAGAAGGTCCGCGTCCTTTGCGGCGTCCAGAGCCGTGCCAACCATTTCGACGCCCGGCAGCAGCCTAGCCGCGTCATGCGGTTCGGATGGGTCAAAGGCCACGACGGTGGCGCCTTCGGCGATCAGGGCGGGCAGGATGTCGAGGCTCGGGCTCTCGCGCATGTCGTCGGTCTGGCCCTTGAAGGTAACACCCAGGACGGCGATCTTCTTGCCCGCGAGCGAGCCATCGCAGGCCGCCCGTACGCGATCGACCATGGAAAGCTTGCGCTGGGTATTGGCATTGAGCGCCGCTTCGACGATCCGCGCCGGCATGCCCAGATCCTTGGCGGTCATCAACAGTGCCCGCGTGTCCTTGGGGAAGCACGAACCACCCCAGCCCGGACCGGCGCGCAGGAAGGACGAGCCGATGCGCTGGTCCATGCCGATGCCCTGCGAAACCGCGCGCACATCCGCTCCGATGGGCTCGCAGAGATCGGCAATCTCGTTGATGAAGCTGACCTTGATGGCAAGGAAGGCATTGGCGGCGTATTTGATCATCTCCGCCGTCTCGATATTGGTCGCGAGCAGCGGCACTTCACGGCTGGTGAGAGGCGCATAGATGCGCCGCATGACCGTATCGGCGCGCGGGTCATCGCAACCGATGACGATGCGGTCGGGCTCCATGAAGTCATGGATGGCAGCGCCTTCGCGCAGGAATTCCGGGTTGGACGCCACCGCGAAGAGATCGTCGCTGCCCAGATGCGAGAGCATCGTCGCATGCACGCGCCGATTGGTCCCCACGGGCACGGTGGATTTGGTCACCACCACGGTAAACTGGTCGATATTGTCGGCGATATTGCCCGCCGCTTCGAGGACATAGCGCAGATCGGCACGGCCATCGCTCTCGGAGGGAGTACCGACGGCGATGAAGACCGCATCACGACTTTTGACGCCTTCGGCAATGTCGCTGGTGAAGTGCAGGCGCCCCTGCTCGACATTGCGTTTGACCAGGTCATCAAGACCAGCCTCATAGATCGGCAGGATGCCTGAGTAGATCTTCTCGATCTTGTTGCGATCAATGTCGATGCAGGTCACGTGGTGACCGAGTTCGGCAAAGCAGGCGCCGGTTACGAGGCCGACATAGCCTGTGCCCACCATGGCAACTTTGACACTCATAGCGTTTCCTCCGAGCCTGTTTTCTGTTCCCGCATGAACCAGGCTGCCGCTGTTGCGACGGTTTCGTTGATGTCGATAAACCGGGGCGACCACCCCAATAGTCTGTTGGCCTTTTCAGCCACCGCGTAGAGCACCGGCGGATCGCCAGCACGGCGTGGCGAGAAATCGGCCGGCACCTTTTTGCCGGTGGCGCGCTCGACGGCCGTCAGCAGTTCAAAAACGCTGGTGCCGCGACCTGTCGCGAGGTTGAAGGCGCCGCTCGGCGCGTCGCTCTCAAGGTAGGGGATTGCAGCCACATGGGCGCTGGCAAGGTCCGAAACATGGATATAGTCGCGCACCGCCGAGCCATCCGGCGTGTCGTAATCGGTACCGAAAATTTTGAAGCGCGGACCCGTGCCCAGTGCCGCGGCGATGGCCAGCGGAATGGCATGGGTTTCCGGATCATGCCGCTCGCCGAGTTCCCCATCAGGATCGCACCCTGCGGCATTGAAATAGCGCATCGCCGCCCATTTCAGCCCATAGGCCCGCTCATAATCGGCCAGCGCATGCTCGATCACCAGCTTGGTATAGCCATAGGGATTGATGGGAGACTGCGGCGTCTCTTCGGAGATCGGCAAGTGCTCGGGCACGCCATAGGTGGCGCAGGTCGAGGAGAAGATGATGCGCCCGATATCATTCCGGCGCATCGCATCGAGCAGGCTCAGCGTGCCTAGGACGTTGTTGTTGTAATATTTGGCCGGGTCGGTGACGGATTCCCCGACATAGGCAAAGGCGGCAAAGTGCATGACCACGTCAGGCCGATAGGCCTGCATGACCGCATCGAGCCTCTCGCCGTCGCGGATGTCACCTTCCTCGAAGGGGCCCCATTTGACGGCGTCGCGGTGCCCGAAAACCAGATTGTCATAGACAACGGGTTCATAACCCGCCTGGGCAAGCGCCTTGGCGGCATGGCTGCCGACATAGCCTGCACCACCGACGACGAGGACGCGTTTTCCCATCACGCCACCTTCGCTTCGGCTGCGACGCCGGCAAAATGCGCAATGGTGCGCTCAAGGCCCTCGCGGAGCTGGATCTTGGGTTCCCAGCCGAGCAGTTCGCGCGCGTGCGAAATATCCGGGCGGCGCTGTTTCGGATCGTCAGCCGGCAGCGGCTTCTCGATGAGCCCGGAGGTCGAGCCGGTCATTTCCAGCACCAGATCGGCGAGTTCCCGAATGGTGAACTCATTGGGATTGCCGATATTGATCGGACCGGTCAGCGTCGGATGGTTCATCAGGCGGAAGAAGCCTTCCACCAGATCGTCGCGGTAGCAGAACGAACGCGTCTGCACGCCGCCGCCATAGAGCTCGAGCGGTTTGCCCGCGAGCGCGTTGACGACGAAATTGGAGACCACGCGCCCATCCTTTGGGTCCATGCGCGGACCATAGGTATTGAAGATGCGGACGACGCGGATTTCGACGCCATAGGTACGTTGATAGTCAAAGCACAGCGTTTCGGCGGCGCGCTTGCCTTCGTCATAGCAGGCTCGCGGACCGATCATATTGACCGAGCCCTTGTAGCTTTCGGTCTGCGGATGCACTTCCGGGTCGCCATAGACCTCGCTGGTCGAAGCCTGGAACACGCGGGCGCCACAGCGGCGCGCCAGCTCCAGCACATTGTGCATGCCATTGACATTGATCAGCAGGGTACCGACCGGATCGGCCGGATATTGTGGCGGGGAGGCGGGGCTCGCGAGGTTCCAGATTTCGTTGAACGGGCCTTCCGGCAGATCGGTGCGCACGTCGCCTTCGATGAAGGTGAAGCGGCTGGAAGCGATGAGGTGTTCGATATTCTTGCGGCGACCGGTGAGGAGATTGTCGACGCAGACGACCTGAGCCCCTTCGGCGATCAAGCGGTCGCACACAGCGCTCCCCAAAAAGCCTGCTCCGCCTGTCACCAGGATCCGGGCACCAGTCCGCATCGTCACACCACTTCTCATCGTTCGTCGGCATGCGACCGGCTATCTGCCTGTTCGCCTTGCCTTTTCACTCAATGGATAGTGGGGGGCGCCTTTCGGAAAAGTTTCGACGCCGCTCTCGTTGCCGACGGTGTAAATCAACCGCTATCGGAGAAGGTAAAATTGTTCTTTTCGACCTTCAGTCTGCCGCGCAGGTCCGGGCTATGACCACGTCAGGTCGCGCCAAATAGGTTTTCATTTAGATAATTATTGAGCGTTCTCGCTCGCCAAAGGCGTTCTCCGGCGAGCGAGAATGAGCCGAGCATCAAGCAGCGACTGCGCGTCCGCCGCGGGCATTGCGGACAATGCCCACAACTGCCCAGGCAAAGAGAATGCCGCCGACCATGGCGACGAGGAATACCCAGCCCGAGAGCGATCCTGCCTGAATGCCGGAGAGCAGGACGCCCACCGTGCAGCCAAGCGCGGTCATCGCACCCCAGCCGAGGAGGAGGCCGCCGCCCAGCCCGCGCACCACATCGGTACCGGTGAGGCGACGCGGCTTGAACTGGTCAGCCAGGAGCGAGGTGATGAAGCTCGCGCCAATGATGCCGATGACGAAAAGCCCGTTATTGGAGAGCAGCGCTTCCTTGATGACAGTCGCGCAGCCGCGCAGACCATCAAGGCCGAATAGCGAGCTCGGCAGCCAGCCCCAGTTGGTGCCTGCCGTACGGGCAATACTGCCGAGTTCTGCGGTGACGCCGAGCGGCGCCACGCGGAAATAGGCGAGCGTTGCAATCGTGCCGACCAGTGCACCCGCAAGGGCCGGGGGCCAGCGCTTGATGAAAACGCGGTTGATGCCTTCCTTGAGCGTCAGCGGCGCGACAGTTTCCGGCTGACCCGCCCGGGCCCACCACAGCACCAGCGCCGCCAGCGCAGCGACCGCGATAAGCGTAATCGCTAGTCCGCCCGCATAGCCAAAGTGATGCGGTAGCCAGAAGATGAAGGCATTGCTGGTCATGGCAAGGAAAAGGCCGTTCCAAGTGAGGAAACCAATGCCAAAGCCGATCAGCGCGCCGATGATCGCGAAAGGCGAAATCACCGAGCCCTCGGCCAGACGGTAAAAATGCGCAGAGAGGCACGAACCCGAAATCGCCATGCCAAGACCAAAGGCAAAGGATGCGATGACCAGGGTAAAGCTGACCGGACCGATATGGGCGGTCGGCGGCAGGCGCTCCAGCGCCGGTGTCGGCAGCCAGGCTCCGAAAATCGTCGTGTAGCCAATCGCCCCAACGGCCAGCGCGATCAGAATGGCGATGACGCCACCGGCTTCGCGCTTTTCAACGAGGTCGCGGAAATTGCAGTAAAAGCAGAAGCGGCTGCGCTGCAGCACCACGCCAAAGGCTGTGCCCAGTGCCAGCGAAATGGCCAGCGGTCGGCCTTCCGGCCCTTGCGCGTCGAGCGCCAGAAATCCCCAGATCAGCCCCACAGCAATGAGCGCTGGCAGGCCGAAACGAATGGCGGGATGCGTCATATCAATTCTCTCAAGCAAAAGCGGGCGCAGTGATGCGCC
>JAAZLP010000208.1 GCA_012799265.1 Phyllobacteriaceae bacterium
CTGCGAAGCGCCATTGTCGATGAACTGCTTGAACTCGCTCGGCAGCGCCAGACCGGTGACGTTGATCTTGCCGATCAGGTTCTGGTCCGTGACCACCTGGGCGGCAGCCACAACACCGACGGTGGTCGGCGCGATGATCGCCTTCAGGTCCGGATGCGCAGCGATCAGGCCGCGGGCCTCTTCGGTCGACTTGACCGAGTCATCGTCGCCATAGACGGTCGCTACCAGATTGATATTGGGGTACTTTTCCGGAATGACAGCCTTGGCGGCTTCGATCCAGGCGTTCTGGTTTGTCGCCGTGGATGCGGCCGAGAGAATGGCGACGTCCCCACCGTCTGGCAGGTAGTCAGCCGCCAGCTTGATGATGGTTTCGCCGATCAGGCCCACGTCAGACGGGTTGAGGTGGAGCTGGCGACCTTCCTCGGCCACGCCGGAGTCCCAGCTGATGACCTTGATGCCGCGCTCCATGGCGCGCTGCAGCGCCGGCACCAGCGCGTCTGGATCATTGGCGGAAATGGCGATGGCATCCACCTGCTGGGCGATCAGCGCATTAACGACTTCGATCTGCGCTTCGGCCGTAGCGGCGGTGGGGCCGGTATAGATCACTTCGACATCGCCCAGTTCAGCGGCGGCTTCCTGGGCGCCCTTGTTGGCGGCGTCAAAGAAGCCATTGCCCAGCGATTTGACGACCAGCGCAATGCGGGTCTGGGCCATGGCCGGGGTGGCCAGAAGAACGGCAGCGGTTGCCGTGGCAGCAAGCAGTTTCCAGATTTTCATTGGTTCCTCCCAAAAATCCGTTCCGTTTAACGTCAGTCCCTCAGGCTACCCTTGCCTCCTGGAGCGCCTGATTGCTCGTATCCGCCACGATGAGACGGACACCTGCTGTTTCCAGCATCTGCCTGTCTTCGTCGCGGACGCCGCTATCGGTGATGACAGCGGAAATTCGGTCGAGCCCACACAGGATGAGGCTCGAGCGTGCCGAAAATTTCGATGAATCGGCCAGCACGATCAGCTCTTCTGCCTGCCCGATCAGCGCCAGTTCTGACTGCACCACCATAGGGTCAGCCTCCATCAGGCCATGGGCGCTGATGCCCTGGCAGCCGATGAACATGCGCTTGGCGTAAAAATGGCTCGCCACCACGCCGCCAAATGGCGAGAGAATGACGTTCTGTTCGCGATAGACAGTGCCGCCCGGAATGACGACGGAGTTGCGCGAATTGTGGATCAGCACCTCGGCGATGGCGAAGCTGTTGGTGAAGACCGAGAGCCGCTTGTCGAGCAGGTGATGCACCATCTGAAACGTGGTCGTGCCGCCATTGATGATGATCGGCTCGCCATCGGCGCACATCTCGGCGGCGATACGGGCAATGGCGCGTTTCTGCGCTATGTTGATGCTTTCATTGACGGAAAATGGCCGCCCCATCAGCCCGCCCTGGGCCGGCGGCGTGATCGCCTCGGCGCCGCCACGCACGCGCCGCAGCTTGCCTGCCTCGTCCAGCGCGGCGATGTCCCGACGGATCGTGGCTTCGGACGAACCGGTGATCTCGCACAACTCGCCCACCGTCACGACGGGGCGCGATTGCGCTGCAGCCAGGATAACGCGATGGCGTTCGGTTTCGTGCAAAGTGATCTCCCTCGCCTCTAGTGCTTCCACCTCTTTCAAGCAGAGTCAATCACCGATCATCCGATTTCAATCAAGAGTGATCATACTTGATAGATTCTGATTGTTGTTGATTGACACCCGGCGAGGTTCATGGACTATCTTCTGCCTGGAACGGGCGCTGCTGTCGTCGAGGCTGCGCCCCGCGACGCCCCTTTGCGGAGGCGTCAGAGACACCTGGGGAGGAAATCAATGTCCACCGCGCCCAAGCGCCTTGCGAACCTCTGGGACGATGCCAAGGCGGCGTCGATGACCGAACCGGAACGCCTGGTCTATCGCTCGAACCTGCTCGGGTCGGACAAGCGCGTCACCAATTACGGTGGCGGGAACACCTCCTCCAAAATCTGGCAGAAGGATCCGCTGACGGGCGAGGAGGTGGAAGTTCTCTGGGTGAAGGGCTCCGGCGGCGACATTGCCTCTATCAAGCTTGATGGCTTTGCCACGCTCTATATGGACAAGCTTCGCGCGCTGAAGGGCCTCTATCGCGGCGTCGAATTTGAAGACGAGATGGTGGGCTACCTTCCCCACGCCACCTTCAATCTCAATCCGCGCGCCTCCTCCATCGACACCCCGCTCCATGCCTATGTGAACCGACCCTATGTCGACCACATGCATCCGGACGCGATCATCGCCATCGCCGCGTCGAAGAACTCCAAGGAACTGACACAGCAGATTTTCGGCGACGTCATTGGCTGGCTGCCCTGGAAAAAACCGGGCTTCGAGCTCGGCCTGTGGCTGGAAAAATTCTGCCTCGAGAACCCGAGCGCCCAGGGCGTGATCCTCGAGTCGCACGGTCTCTTCACCTGGGGCGATACGCCCAAGGAATGCTACGAAACCACCATTGCCATCATCAATCAGGCCATCGAATGGTTTGAGCAGCAGACCGAGGGCAAGACCATCTTTGGTGGCGCCGCTGTCCAGTCGCTGCCCGCCAGTGAACGTCGCGCCGTCGCCGCCCGGCTGATGCCAAAGATCCGCGGCTTCATCTCGGAAGACAGCCACAAGCTCGGCCACTTCGACGATAGCGACGCCGTGCTGGAATTCGTCAATTCCAACAATCTCCGTCCGCTCGCAGCGCTGGGCACTTCCTGCCCGGACCATTTCCTCCGCACCAAGATCCGCCCGCTGGTTATCGACTTCGACCCGGCGAACCCGGATGTCGATGCCGTCATCGCCCGCCTCGCCGACCAGATCGCCGCCTATCGCGCCGATTACGCGGCCTATTACGAGCGCTGCAAGCACGACGCTTCGCCCGCCATCCGCGACCCGAATGCCGTGGTCTATCTGATCCCCGGCGTCGGCATGATTACCTTCGCCAAGGACAAGGCGACTGCCCGCATTTCCGGCGAATTTTACGTCAACGCCATCAACGTGATGCGCGGCGCCTCGACCGTCTCGACCTATCAGGGCCTGCCCGAGCAGGAAGCTTTCGACATCGAATATTGGCTGCTTGAAGAGGCCAAACTCCAGCGCATGCCCAAGCCCAAATCGCTGGCCGGCAAGATTGCGTTGGTCACCGGCGGCGCCGGCGGCATCGGCAAGGCCACAGCCATCCGGCTCCTGCGCGAAGGTGCCTGCGTTGTCCTGGCCGATATCGATCAGAATGCTTTGGATGCGGCGACAGCCGAGCTGTCCGCCGCCTTCGGCACCGACTTCGTTCGCCCGGTCACCATCAATGTGACCAAGGAAGAAGAGGTCATTTCAGGCTTTGCCCACGCCGTGGTCGAATTCGGCGGCCTCGATCTTCTCGTCTCCAATGCCGGCCTCGCCTCTTCAGCGCCGATCGAGGAGACGACGCTCGAGCTCTGGAACAAGAACATGGACATCCTGTCCACCGGCTACTTCCTCGTCTCGCGCGAAGCCTTCAAGCTGTTCCGGGCGCAGAAGATCGGCGGCAATGTGGTCTTTGTGGCCTCCAAGAACGGCCTCGCCGCATCGCCCAACGCAGCCGCCTATTGCACCGCCAAGGCTGCAGAAATCCACCTCGCCCGCTGCCTTGCGCTCGAAGGCGCCGAGGAGCAGATCCGCGTCAATGTCGTCAATCCGGATGCCGTGCTGCGTGGGTCGAAAATCTGGGCCGGCGAGTGGCTTGAGCAGCGCGCCTCGACCTACAAGACCGACAAGGACGGCCTTGAGGAGATGTATCGTCAGCGCTCCATGTTGAAGCGCTCGGTGTTCCCGGAGGACATCGCCGAAGCCATCTATTTCTTCGCCTCGGACGCGTCGGCCAAATCCACGGGCAACATTCTCAATGTCGATGCCGGCAATGCGCAGTCATTCCCGCGTTAATTCAGGTCTGGCCACACCCACTGAATGTCACCCCGGCGCAGGCCGGGGCCCATCCTGAGAGTTCAAGATGGAAGCCGGCTAAAGGCCGGAATGACAGCCAGTGAGTTTGGGAGGAGGAACCAGAAAAATGACCGAAACAATGATCGACGCGTCCATCGTTGAGGCCACAAACGCCAAGCGCGAGGCCGATCTACGCACGGACTATGACAGCCTGGGCGAGCGCCTCGACCGTCGCGGCATTGCCATCGATGCAATCAAGGAGAAGGTTGCGGGCTTCTCCGTCGCCGTTCCCTCCTGGGGAGTCGGCACTGGGGGCACCCGCTTTGCCAAGTTCCCCGGACCTGGCGAGCCACGCGACATCTTCGACAAGATCGAAGACTGCGCCGTCATCGCCCAGCTGACCCAGGCGACGCGCACCGTTTCTCTGCATATCCCATGGGACAAGGCCGACCCGAACCGCCTGAAGCAGGCCGCCAGCCGCTTCAATCTCGGCTTTGACGCGATGAACTCCAATACCTTCTCGGATGCCAAGGGCCAGATCCAGAGCTACAAATTCGGCTCGCTCTCGGCTGCCGACAAGGGCACCCGCGATCAGGCCATCGAGCACAATCTCGAATGTATCGAGATCGGCAAGACCATCGGCTCCAAGGCGCTCACCGTCTGGATCGGCGACGGTTCAAACTTCCCTGGGCAGACAAACTTTGCCGACCAGTTCGCCCACTATCTCGACTCGATGAAGGCGATCTACGCCAAGCTGCCGGACGACTGGCGGATCTATACCGAGCACAAGATGTATGAGCCGGCCTTCTACTCGACGGTCGTGCAGGACTGGGGCACCAACTACCTCATCGCCAAGGAACTGGGCGACAAGGCCTATTGCCTCGTCGACCTCGGCCACCATGCGCCCAACGTCAATATCGAGATGATCGTTTCCCGCCTTGCCCAGTTCGGCAAGCTCGGCGGCTTCCACTTCAATGACAGCAAATATGGCGACGACGATCTCGACGCCGGCGCGATCGATCCATACCGCCTGTTCCTCGTCTTCAATGAGCTGGTGGATGCCGAAGACCGCTACGAGAACTTCAACCCGGCCCACATGCTCGACCAGAGCCACAATGTCACCGACCCCATCGAATCCCTGATGTTGTCGGCCTCGGACGTGCAGCGCGCCTATGCGCAGGCACTGCTGGTGGACCGGCAGACGCTGGCCGAAGCCCAGCAGGCCAATGACGCGTTGGCAGCGACGCAGGAACTGCGGAAGGCCTACCGCACAGATGTCGAACCGATCCTCGCCATGGCCCGGCTGGAGGCAGGCGGCGCAATCGATCCGCTCGCGACCTATCGCGCTGCCAGCTATCGTACCAAAGTCGCGGAGATCCGACCTGTCGTGGAAGGTGGCGGCGGCGGGATCGTCTAAGCCTTTATCAGCCCACCAAAATAGTCCAGCGCATAGGCGACCGTTCCATCGACGAGGATTATCTCGCGGCCCCGAAACTGCTCGGGGCCGCCCTCGTTCCGATCCTCATAACGACCGTGTGGCCCATCCCAATCGAACCCGCCCAGAAACCGTCCTTCGCGATAGAGCGCCGAAAGGGCCGCTTTGATGGTCGCTCCCGCCCTTTCGGCATCGATCAAATCGGGCCGCTTCACATAGCCATAATAGTTCATGGCCCAGACCGGCCGATCCAGATGCCAGAGCACTTCCTGGCCGAGGAAATCGGTGCCGCCAAAATAGCTGTCGCGATAGCGCCAGTCGCCCTGGCTCCATCCAATATCGTTGGCACCCACGCGACTGGGCTCGATCGGCTCGGCGCCGCCGACATAGCTCGCGGCCTTGGCCGCAACGATGACCCGATCAAGCTCGCTTCGATCCATTTTAGTCCTCCGCTCAACGCTCTAGGGAGGACCAACGACATTTCGTGTCAGGAGGGCGCTGCCTCGCGCAGAGGCGCAGTGGCGCGGACGATCCAGTCGCGGAAAACCTTGATCTTCGGCCAATTGCGACGCGCATGGGGATAGACCAGAAAGTAGCTCAGTCCGTCCCAGCCTTTTTCAGGAAAGGGCTGCACCAGCCGCCCTGTCGCAAAGTCCGTCGAGAAGAAAGCGGGCGTCATCATCGCAAATCCCCGCCCGGCAGCCGTGGCCGCTGCTTCCATGATCTGGGAATCCAGTATGGCACCGGGCTCTTGCCGGGGCGGCACATAGTCCAGCCCCATCTGCCTGAACCACGGAATGAGCCACTCGTCATGCGGGGAAATCTTCGGCGCCTCAAGCAGGTCGGCCGGGGTGCGGATGCCATGTGCGCGGATGAAATCCGGGCTCATGAGCGGGCTATATTCTGCGCGCAGCAATTCATGGCCGACGAAGTCACCCTCTACCTCTCTCGCACCAATCACGGCAACGTCGAAATCCTGCCGAGCAAAATCGACAAAGTCCGCATCCGTGCTGGTCTCAATGCGGACTGAAACCTGCGGGTGATCAATCTGGAAAAGACCGATGTTCGGCGCCAGCCACTGGCTGGCAAAGGTAGGCAGGGAAAGGATTGAAAGCCGACCGCTGACTTCCTCATGGGTTTGAGAAAAACGGCTTCGCAGCAGCTCAAAGGCTTGCGCCACGTCCGGCGCAAGACGGGCCCCCACTTCGCTGAGCTCGACCTGTCGTGGCTTCCGAAGGAACAGGGGGGCCCCGACACGCTCTTCAAGTAGCTTGATCTGGTAGCTGACGGCCGCCTGGGTCATGCCCAGCTCCTCGGCCGCGCGGGTGAAGTTGAGGTGCCGGACCACGGCCTCAAAGACCCTGATGGCCGATAGAGGCGGCAACCCAATCATAAATTCTCCTTATAGCACCTGATCAAGCATCGATTGGATCATACGTCCATAATCAGAAAAAAGTCGAGCGCACCGCAACACGTCATAAGGTGGACGACGATGTTCTCCCTGAAGTTCGCGCTTGGCTTCCTTCCCCATCTGATCCCGGCCTTGGCGACAAGGGACAAAGATGAAGTCAGTCAGCCTGAGGCTACGCTGGGTCTCTCCAGCCATCTCCGACGCGACATCGGCATTGACGAAGGACAGATATTACGTGGCGACCGACATGGGATCATTCGGCATGACCGCCTCTATCGCTGATCTTGTTTCGCCCGTTGGTTGAGCTAAAACCATGGCATGTCGAAAACAACGCCCGCCACTTTGGCGCTGAGCAAGGCCAATATCGCCTTTTCTCTCGCCACTTATGACTACGACCCCAACGCCGACCGCGTCGGGCTACAGGCCGCGGAAGCCATGGGCGTTTCGCCCGGCGAGGTGTTCAAGACGCTGATGGCCGAGCTTGACGGCAAGCCGATCTGCGCCATCGTCCCTTCGGATGAAGAAGTGAACATGAAGAAGCTGGCAGCGGCGCTGGGCGGGAAATCGGCCCAGATGATGAAGCCAACCGATGCCGAGCGCCTGACGGGCTACAAAGTCGGCGGCATCAGTCCACTCGGCCAGCGCAAGCAGGTGCCCACAGCACTTGATGAACTTGCGTTGCTCTATGACGAGATTTTTCTCAATGGCGGGCAGCGCGGGCTGCAGATCCGCATCAAACCAGCGGATCTGGTAACGGCTCTGAACTGCGTTACGGCCGATCTCACGCGCTGACATCTGCCCGCTCCCGGTTCGATAGCCGGTCGCGCGCAGAACTCTGTCCCCAGAAACGACAAAAGGCGCCCGCTTGGACGCCTTCATCATCAGTCTGTCGTGTGTCGCTATTAGGCGACGTAGGTGCCGCGAGCGATGTTCTTGATGTCGCCCTTGGTGATGC
>JAAZLP010000209.1 GCA_012799265.1 Phyllobacteriaceae bacterium
ACGTGGAGACCGGAAGCGAGTTGCCCGCCTTGCTTGAAGAAGCGCTGGATTATATCCGCACCCAGCGCAAGATCGCCTTGCTCAACGTGAAAGTGCGACCCTGATACAAAAAAGGCCCGGCATAGCCGGGCCACAGACTGCTGACAAACCCCTGGCGTAAGCTAGGGGATTTTGATTCACTGGGGCATGTTGAAGAAACCCAGCCCCGAACAGACCGCTTTCGAGATGGTGACGCTCGATGGTCTGGTGCCGAAGGATCACCTGCTTCGCAAGATCGATGCGGTGATCGATTTCTCGTTCATTCATGATCGGGTAGAGGGGCTCTATTGCCCCGACAATGGCCGGCCAGCGCTTGATCCGACCTTGATGTTCAAGTCGCTGTTTATTGGCTACCTGTTTGGTATCCGCTCCGAGCGCCAGTTGGTGCGCGAGATCGAGGTCAATGTCGCCTATCGCTGGTTTCTGCGCATGAAGCTGACGGACCGGGTGTTCGATGCCTCGACCCTGTCGCAGAACCGCCGCCGCCGCGTCAACAATACCCATGTGGCGCAGGACATCTTCGATCACATCGTCGAACAGGCGATCTGCCACGGGCTGGTGGACGGGTCGGTGCTTTATACGGATTCGACGCATTTGAAGGCCAATGCCAACAAGGGCAAATATGATCTGCAGACGGTCGCCAAGTCGCGCTCTGACTATTGGGCCGAGCTTGACCGGGCGATCGAGGCAGAGCGTGCACTTCATGGCCAGAAGCCGTTGAAGGAGAAGGCGCGTGAACCTGAGGTCAAGGAAACCAAGGTCTCGCGCACCGATCCCGATGCTGGCTACATGGTGCGCGAGGGCAAGCCGAAGGGCTTCTTTTATCTCGATCACCGCACGGTTGATGGTCGCCATGCCATCATCACCGATACGCATGTGACGCCGGCCAATGTCCATGACTCGATCGTTTATCTCGACCGGCTGGACCGCCAGCGCCAACGCTTTGGCTTTGATGTTCAGGCTGTCGGGCTTGATGCGGGCTATGCCACGTCAGGCATCGCCAAGGGCCTGGAAGATCGGCAGATCCTTGGCGTCACCGGCTACCGCAACCCGACGCCGCCGCGTCCTGGCATGATGCGCAAATCAAAGTTTGGCTATGATGGAAAGCAGGATGGCTATGTCTGTCCGCAGGGCCAGTTGCTCCCCTATGCCACCACCGACCGCAATGGTTATCGCCATTATCGCTCGGACCCAAAAATCTGCCGCGAATGCCCGCTGCGCGCCTCCTGCACCACAAACGCAGCCGCAATCCGAACCATCACCCGCCATGTCTGGGCTGATGCACGCGAGCGCACCGATACGCATCGGCTGACGCCCTGGGGCAAGGCCATCTACAGGCGGCGGAAGGAGACGGTCGAGCGCTCCTTTGCCGACGCCAAGCAGCTTCACGGACACCGCTATGCCCGTTTCCGAAGTCTGACCCGCGTCGCATGCCAGTGCCTGCTGGCTGCTGCCGCCCAGAACATCAAAAAGATCGCCCTGGCACTCACCAAAGCACCAAAACCCGGCCTCGCCTGAGGTCCAACCCCTCTGCCGACCAAAATCGGCGAAACATTCCAACCAAACATATCAGCCCAAAACAAAACCCCGCCAAAATGACGGGGTTTGTCAGTGGTCTGAATGCCGCCGTAAACGGCGGCATTTGAAGTATCTATTGGCGTGATCCCGACAGAGCTAGTTAAGCTTTGCCTTCAGCTGCGTAATCGACTCATCGAACAAAGTACCGCTGACAGGACTATCGACCTTGTCGCTGAGGATCTTGCTTGCTGCTGCGACTGCAACGTCAACAGCGCGCGCACGAACCTCATTGACCGCATCGCGCTCGGCCTGAGCGATCTTCT
>JAAZLP010000210.1 GCA_012799265.1 Phyllobacteriaceae bacterium
GAGGACGTGACGACGGCTGAGGCTGGACACATGGCGCATATGGCCATTGTGCCGCAAAGGTGGCCCGGCGCTAAGAAAATCCCCGCGCCTTGGTGAATCGCGTCCGACTATTCGGTCGCGCGGATTTGCAGCACGCCTTCGGGCAGGGCGACGCCGTCGCTATCGGTCTTGTCGTCGCCGCCGATCCAGAGGTCGCCCGTGATGGTTTCGAAGTCGAGATAGGTGCCGCGATATTGGGTCCATTCGCCGTCTATCTCGACATTGACGACATCGCCGCGGGCGATGATCTCGCCATTGGCCCTGATGGCATAGTGGCCGGGCGGGCAGGGCGGAATGAGGCACATGATGGGGAGATAGCCGATCTCCATGGGGCCGGAATAATCGGGCGGGGAAGCGGCTTCTGCAGAAAGGGCTGTGGCGGCGATGCCGATCAGGGCGAGAAATTTCATGCTGCTTCTCCTCTTTGCTCCAGACCTATCGCCCAGCGGCTGAAGCGGGGATGAACGGGACGCTAGAGCGCAAAGATGGCCTGGGTGGCACAATTACGAATGCGATCGACGCGGGTGCCGTTCCAATGGAAGTCGTAATGGTCAGCCTGGACCGGGGCGGGAACGAGGTCTGGCCAAAAGAGCCCGGCGCATTGGCCGCCGGGGCAGCGCACGGAATGATAGACGACGCCATTGCTGCCTGCCGAGCGCAGCTGGCGGGCGAGGGCCTGGGGGGCTGAATAGTCGCCGGGATCGTGGCAATCCGCGATGGGGCGGATGTCGTGGAGGTCGCGGTCGAGGGAGGTCACCAGCATGCGGAACTGGGAGGTCCAGCCGGGGGCTTCACTCGTGGCGGCCATGACTTTTGCGTGGTGATGGGCGATCTCGCGGATGCAGACCTCTTCGCTGTCGCCGAGGCTGAGGACACCATAACTGCCATCGGTGAAGCGGCCGGGTCGATCGTGGCTGACATGGACGAAGGGGGCCATGAGATAGGACGAGCCGGGGCCGCTGACGCGACGGGCTGGCGGGACAAGATCGAGGCGGCCGAGATGTTCCCAGACGCGCGGATTGGTCTTGGCTTCGGCTGAGGCGAGCGCCTCCCAGTCGGCAGGGTCGGCGATGTCTTCGAAAAGATCGATGGGCGGATAGATGGACCGGATCAGGCGCCAGGCCTTGGGCCAGGTGATCCGCACCACAGCGGGGGCGGCAGACATCATCCGCCCCGCTCGGCATCAAGCCAGGTGCGGATGCGGGCGAGCGAGAAGATGTCGCCGCCTGACATGATCTCGACGGGACTCTGGCCGCCGAGAATCGGATTGGGCTTTTTCACCCAGGCATAGCCGCGCTCGGGATCGGTGAAGAGATAGCGGAGGCCCTTGTGGATGCCCATGAGGAGCGAGAGGCGGGTGGCAAGGTCACGGTCGATGCGGCCGATTTCGCCGGTCTTCCAGCGCGCATAGGTGCGGGCGGCGAGGCCGCCGAGGATTTCGCGGGCCTGTGCGTCCGACACCTGCCAGCGTTCGAAGAGGCGCAGCACGGCGCGCACCATGGCCTGGGCCTCGGCATCGGTGATGCGCGGGATGTCGGGTTCGGCGTGGGTGCGGGCCAGTTCCTGCAGCATCGTCAGGTCTCCTTCTGGCATAAAATAGAGAAATTTATGCCAAATGGCAAGTATTGGCGCTGAATGGGGCTAAGCGCGCTGTTGGATGGGCGCGGGCTTTGCTTGTTTGGGGAGGGGGCGGGCGGCTATAAACGCCGGACAGAATTTTCGCTTAAGGTGGTTCGGTATGCTCGTTGACGGCAAAATCTATCTCGGGACGAGCGATAGGCCGGAATATCTCAACCTCAAATATGCCAACCGGCATGGGCTGATTACCGGCGCGACCGGGACCGGCAAGACGGTGACGCTGCAGACGCTGGCCGAAGGCTTTTCGGCGGCGGGCGTGCCGGTCTTTGCCTCCGACATCAAGGGCGACCTGTCGGGCCTTTCCAAGATGGGCGCGGCGCAGGGATGGCAGACCGAGCGGGCGCAGGTCATCGGCTTTGATGACTATGCCGACGACGTCTATCCGACGATTTTCTGGGACCTTTTCGGCCAGCAGGGCCATCCGGTCCGCGCAACGATTTCGGAAATGGGGCCGGTGCTGCTGAGCCGCATTCTCGATCTCAACGATACCCAGGAAGGCGTGCTCAACATCGCGTTCCGCGTGGCCGACGAGGAAGGGCTGCTGCTGCTCGATCTCAAGGATCTGCGCGCGCTGCTGGTCGAGATCGAAAGCCGCTCGAAGGAAATCTCGGTGCGCTATGGCAATGTGACGGCCGCCAGCATCGGCGCGATCCAGCGTTCGCTGCTGGTGCTGGAGCAGCAGGGCGCGAACGAGTTTTTCGGCGAGCGGGCGCTGGTCATCGAGGACCTGATGCGGACCGACCGCGACGGGCGCGGCTTTGTCTCCATCCTTGCCGCCGACAAGCTGATGCAGGCGCCGCGGCTTTACGCGACGTTCCTGCTCTGGCTCTTGTCCGAGCTGTTCGAGGCGCTGCCGGAAGTCGGTGACCCGGACAAGCCGAAGCTCGTCTTCTTCTTTGACGAAGCGCATCTCCTGTTTGACGACGCGCCCAAGGCGCTGGTCGACAAGGTGGAGCAGGTGGTCAAGCTCATCCGCTCCAAGGGTGTCGGCGTCTATTTCGTGACGCAGAACCCGATGGATATTCCGGAAAGCGTGCTGGCGCAGCTCTCCAACCGCGTGCAGCACGCGCTGCGCGCCTATACGCCGCGCGAGCAGAAAGCGGTGCGGACGGCTGCCGATACGTTCCGACCCAATCCGGCTTTCTCGACGGCTGAGGTGATTACCCAACTCGGGATCGGCGAGGCGCTGGTGTCGGTGCTGGAGGATAAGGGTGTGCCCTCAATGGTGGGCCGCACGCTGATCCGGCCGCCGTCGGCGCAGGTTGGACCGATCAATCCGGCCGAGCGCGAGGCGATCATGGCGGATTCGCCGCTGGGTGGGATCTATGACGAGGTGATCGACCGCGAGTCGGCCTATGAAGTGCTGCAGAAGCGGGCGCGCGAGAAGCAGCTCGAAGAAGAGCGTGCGAAATTTGAGGCTGAGCGCGCCAAGGAACTGGAGCGGCTGGCCAAGGAACGCGCGCGGGCCGAAAAGGCGGCA